>CBDUKC010000001.1:0-49126 GCA_965367705.1 uncultured Maribacter sp.
ATGCGTGTTAATTCAAATCTAATAGCTTAACAGAAAGGAACTCGCCTCATTCTGTTTTCAAGGACTTCTTTTCTAGCTTAAGCGAACAACTATTCGTGATAATACTTTAAAAGCCTCCTATATGGCATTTATACTTCGCGGACCATACCCTGGCTTAAACAGCCTTAGAAACTAGAATTGCACTGCAGCAATTTTTTAGATTTAAACATAATAACGCTTTAAGCCTAAATTCAAAATTTAGGTTTTTTTAGTGGTCTAAAACCTAAACTATTTCCTAGGCATATTCAAACAGATTGCTTTGTCTGTTCTGAAAACAAAGGGATTGAATAAAATCAAACCTTTGTTAAATGCAATTTCACAACATAAAAGGAGAAGTCCACAACATATAATTCTACACCCAGTAAGGAAGGGCAATATTTGTTATTGGATAGCTCCAAGGTCACGGTATTTCAGTCTATGAAATTCGCGAATAGGAGCTGTCTAACGAAAATACACCTATGGCCAACTTATATATGTTTTCAGATAGTACCAAACGTACTGAACTAATGAGACCAACAACACTAAGAGGCATTCTGATGGCCTGTTTTATCTTTTTGGTCCAATTTATAAGTATTGCACAAGAATATGTGCCGTTTACCCCGCGACTTGATGGAGGTAATATTGAAGTAAGGGGAGATATTATTTTTGTTGGAAATAATATTTTGAACAGGGCATCTGAAAGTAATCCAAGCGAAGCAAACACCCCGTATAACGGAACGGCGAATAATAATTCCTTGTGGATGGAATATATCGATATTGATAGCGACTCCGCCACATTTAGCTCAAGTAGTGCTGAATTAAACCTTGTAGACCCAGACTGTTCCCAAGTAAGGTATGCAGGTCTTTATTGGGCAGGGACTTATCCCAACGAGCGCAGTACAGATGGGGGCGCCCAGTTCAATGGAACACCAAGAATAGAGGAATGGAATGAAATAAAATTTAGGGTTCCCGGTGGTGCCTATGTAGATTTGGTGGCAGATAACAACCCGGATCCTTTAGGACAGGAGGATGACATTATTTTAGACGGCTACCAACCTGGTAATCCAGGCGTCTTTGTAAAGGACGGTCCAGTTATATGCTACAAAAACATAACAGACCTAGTTCGCTCCAACCCAAATCCAAACGGGGCATATACAGCCGCCAATATTAGAGCAACCAGGGGCCGTAGAAATGGTTCAAGTTCAGCGGGTTGGGTAATGGTCATCATTTATGAGAACCCCAATGAATCTGGTAAGTTCATATCCACATTTGATGGCTACGCTAGTCTCTCTGGAGCAGTAGGAAATGTGGACGTGAGTGTTAATGGGTTTAGAACCCTACCTGCTCCTTTTAGCGTAAATGCCAAAATAGGTGTTGGTTCCTTGGAAGGAGATCGAGGTATTAGGAATGATAGATTTTTTATTGAGGCGAACTCAAGTGGCAGTGGATTTACCAACCTCTCAACGGGTCTTAACCCTGCTAACAACTTTTTCAATTCAACAATTACAACAAATGGTGCGGAGGTGCCTACAAGATTACCTTACGGTACGAATACCTTGGGCACAGATTTAGATATTTTTAATTTAGACAATCAATTCAATAATATACTTCCTAACGACGAAACAGGGGCCACTTTAAGGTTTACCTCTTCTGGTGATGGCTATGGGCCTTTTTTAACTGTATTCTCGGTGGAGATTATTGAGCCCAATATTGTTCTTGAAAAAAGAGTTAATACTCCGGGGGGTGTTGATATTACCGGACTGGGTGTAAACCTTGGTCAAGTGCTGGATTATGTGCTTTCTTTTGAAAATATTGGTAATGACGATGCAGCGAACTATACGATACGTGATATCTTACCTGTAAACGTTTCTCCACCAGACGGACGAACGGATTTTATTGCCTCTGATTTTGTGTTGCCTCCTGGCGTTACCTACACATATACTGCAGCTTCAAGAGAAGTGATTTTTACCATTCCAAATGATTTGGTACAGGAAGGAGATCCGGTCTATTCCATTCGAATGCGGGTAAAGGTCGCTGAAAACTGTTTTGACTTTATAGACGCATGTTCTGATTTAATTCAGAATTTGGCCTACTCTACCTATAGTGGTGTTGAGAATTCCGCAATCATAACGGATGACCCAAGTGTGACCGATTTTAATGCCTGCGGCTTTGTAATACCAGGGGCTACCAACTTTTTATTGGATGACCTTTCTGACTGTAATTTTGAACGTACGGTAGAACTTTGTGGAAATTTTGCGATACTGGATGCCGGGGATGGTTTTGATGAGTATATATGGGTACGGGATGATAATGGCAACAATCTATTTGATGCTACGGACACTGTAATTACGGACGGCGACCCGGACAACGATCCTAGTACGATTATAGTAGCACAGATAGGCACCTATATCGTAGATAAAATCGTAGCCGACCCTTGTAAGGGTTTTAAAGAGATAATCACAGTAGAACAATATGGATCTGGTCTTATTCCAAATCCGATTATAGAGTACTATAATCAGGTCAATGGAGATACCGACCCTTTTAATGATATAGCGGGGGAAATAGTACAATGTAGTGTAGATAACGATTTGTTGCCAAAATTGTTCTTATGCGGTATTGATGATACAAAGCTCCTTCAAGTAAATATTTTGGATGCCCAAAGCATCGTGTGGGAAAGATTAGATGAAGGTAGCTGCGACCCTTCGGGAGATGATTGCGCGAATAAAGCATTGACCTGTACTTGGAGCCAAGTCGCTACAGGGAACAACTATACCGTTAATAATGAAGGACAATACAGACTATCGGTAACCTACCAAAATGGGTGTACAAGCCGATTTTATTTCAATGTGTTTCAAAACACCTTGGATATTCTATATAATAAAGAAGACATCATTTGTAGTGACCCTGGCAACATAACCATTACCAATTTAGGTAATGGGTACGGGTATCAGCTGGTAGATGCCGCAACCAACACTATTTTAACTTCGTTTGCAGCCAATAATGGCCCTAGTTTTGATTTTGCTTCAGGAGAAAATGGAAGCTATATTGTTGAGGTTACGCAATTGGATAATACGGGAACACCCATAGCTGACGCTTGTATATTCAGAACCCCAGAGATAGGGATTCTAGATAGAGCGGTGTCATATGCAGTAACCCCTGAGGATGCTACATGTAGCGGCCTTGGTTCCATTAATGTCCAGATAAACAATGCAGACCCTAACTACGAATATGAACTACGATTGGACGATGGTAGTAATGGCGGCCAAGGAACCTTGATTGATAACGAGACCGCACAACCTGATAATAATTTTACGTTTACGGATTTGAATGCAGGCAACTATATTGTAATAGCACGAACCGACGATGGATGTGAGCATACAGAGCAAGTTTCCATAGTGAACAATAACGACCTTGAGATAACAGCAAGAGTTTCCCAACACATTACGTGTAGAGAAGGAAATATATTGGTAGATTCCGGCGGAGGAAAGACACCACATACCTACGCCATTTGGTCTTTTGTAGACAACTCTGGGACCACAGTAACTTCATATCCAACACCACAGGATATTCCTTCTTCCGAATTTCAGTCCAGTCAGATTTTTGATATTATGGATGCTGGTAATTATGTCTTTTTAGTGGTAGATCGAAACAATTGTTTCTCATTTTCTAATGAGGTAACCATAGAATTTAGACCTGCTGCAGATTTTGACCCTACCTCTGTCATTGATGTCGCTTGTTTTGGTGATTCAAGTGGAACCATCCAATTTAACCTTTTGGATGATAACGGATTTCAACTTACTTTTTTTCTATATGATGAAAATGGGGTAGAGCTCGCGACTAATACGTCTGGGTATTTTCCAAATCTACCTACTGGGGATTATGAAATTGTAATCAATCAAAGAAAAGGTAGCGCCTCTTGTGATTATACAGAGCAACATACAATTTCTGGCCCTGCAAATGCCATAGCCGCAACATCGGTTTTAATACAGGACTTTACGTGTATTCAGAATGGTATCATCGAAGTGCAAAACGTAACCGGGGGAACAGCTCCTTATTCGTTTAGTATAGATGGGGTGAATTTTGTTCCCGACACCACACCAAATGCAAACCGATTCGAAAATTTAACGGATGGAACATATACGCCGCAAGTGAGAGATGCTGCGGGCTGTGTATTCCCAACAGACCCTATAATCATTGCCCCACTATTGGAGCCAACTGACTTAACGTTTGTTGCAGCGACACCAAACTGTCCGTCCCTTGTATCTGATGTTACGGTTTCTGTGGTAGACGGGAATCCTAATTTTACATACGAGATAATTGCTCCTGCCGGAGATGTTATAAATAATGGTACGTCCAACACCTTTGCTGACTTGGCACCAGGAACCTATACGTTTAGTGTAACGGACACTAAAGGATGTACTATACAGGAGGATTTTACCATCATCCCCGTAGATAGGATAAGTGTTATTGGACAATTGGATAGTAATGTTACCTGCTTGGGTGCTTCTGACGGAGCGGTTACCTTTACTATTTCCGACTTTGTTACATCTTTTGATTATAGCGTAAGTGGGCCAAGTACTTTTTCTGGGACTGCAGAAACTGCGAATACTATTCCGTTGACTGGACTTCCAGCAGGCACATACACAATTACGGTTACGGATAACAATACTAATTGTACAGACACTACGGATGTTACCGTGGCAGCACCACCCGCCGTATTAAGTATAGCAACTTTGGACGTTATAGACTTAACATGTTCCACAACAGGAACCGTACCCGGTTCTGTTACCATTACAGCCTCTGGAGGTTGGGGAGGGTTTGAATACGAACTGGCAGACCCTTCAGGAGCCGTTACTGGCCCGCAAGGAAATAATACGTTTACAGGTCTTACCGATACTTCTGGAAATTATACGATTACCGTTAGAGATGCTGGTGGCTGTGAAATTACGAACACCTTTAGTTTAACACCTACAGTGGCTCCCGTTTTAGAGGTAATAGCTAATAGCCTATGTTATGATAGCGCTACCGGCCTCGTATTAACAGCAAACGTAACATCGGGAGGTGTTGCACCGTTCCAATATAGGCTTAATGGTGGGGCTTATCAATCTAATACTAATTTCACAGGATTAGCACCTGGCAGCTATACGGTTGAGGTGATAGATAGTAAGAACTGTACGGGAATCGCAACCATTGATGTGTTTCCTACTATGACAGCTAATGCTGCCTTGATCAAGGATTTGGATTGTAGTGTACCACCAGATGCAGAAATCAGCCTGAATATTACAGGAGGAAATCCAAGTTTTACCTATGAAGTCTTTTTGGATGGTACGCTTTATCAAGCTAGCTCGGCTGTACCAAGCATTCCTTTTTCTTATTTCACTACCACTGCAGGAACGTATACGTTTACGATTACAGATAGCCAAAGCTGTATGATTACCACCAACGAAGTAGTGGTAACAGATAATGTTCCACCGACCAGTACGCCAATCATCACAGCTGTGTTATGTAACGGGGATGCCAATGGAGTGGTGAACTTGAACGTTTCGGGAGGCATACCTCCGTATGCAATAACGTTTAACGGAAGTGCAGCGTCTACCCAACAAACGTATTCCGGTCTTTCCACTGGCACGTATAACTATACGGTTACGGATAGTAAAGGCTGTATTTTTAATGGTACGGCCCTTGTATCCGAACCAGATGCAATAGTATTGGCTACCAACATTACAACAGATTATACCTGTACTTCCGGTGCCGCTACAGTAACTGTTACCAGCACGGTTGGAGGTGTTGGACCTTATCTATATAGCATAGATGGTGTTAATTTTAGTGGAACGAGTACGTTTACAGGTTTAACCGAAGGAAGCTACACCATCACCGTGCGTGATGCGAACCAGTGTACAACCACCAGCGTAGAAACCATAGCGCCATTGAATCCACCTACGGATTTGGCGTTTACACAAACGGCACCAACTTGTCCTGCAATAGAAAGCGATGTAACAGTTGCTGTTACAGGGGGTAATAGCCTCTTTACTTACGAAATTGTTGCTCCGGCATCAAGTATTGCAAACAACGGAAATAATGCAACATTTGCTGGGTTGTCTCCTGGCACCTACACTTTTAGGGTAACCGACGATAAAAATTGTGTCATTGAGGAGGATTATACCATTAATCCTATCCCTGAAATAGGTGTGCTGCATCAATTGGTGAGAAATGTAACTTGTTTTGGTGACACTGATGGGGAATTTACTTTTACTGCATCTGATTTTGTTAACACATTTAGTTACACGGTGGTTGATAGCGGGGGTAATGTAGTTCAATCGAATAACAATATTAATACAACTACTGCAATTGCCGTATCTGGCCTTCTTGCCGATTCTTATACCGTAAATGTTGTAGATGATACGACCAATTGCGATATTTCTATAACAGCCCTGATTGAAGGACCCTTGGCAGCATTGGATTTTACCTTTACCAATACACCGGTAACCTGTGCTGAAAATGCCACCATTACGTTAAGTGCTGCGGGAGGTTGGGCAAATTATACCTACCAATTGGAAAACACAGTAGGTCCTACTATCGTTTATCCTTATCAGTCAAGTAACACGTTTAGCGATGTTCCTGTTGGATCCTATACTATTTATGTCCGTGATGGAAATGGGTGTATAGTAGACAAGCCAATTACCATAGATCCAGCAGAAACACCTGCAATAACCCTTGCGGCCTCGGATTTTTGTTTTGATGACACAGATCAAGCATCGCTTACTGTAGATGTAGCTAACGGTGTTGCTCCATATTCTTATAGTATAAACGGAGGTGGTCAAAACACTTTTACAGGAACTTCTGTAACTATTCCAAATTTAATACCAGGAACGTATGACATTCAAATCACTGATGCTTTTGGATGTGTTTCCAACGTACTCACTCAAACCATAGCACCATCATTAACAGCTAATGCGGTTGTTACGAAGGCTTTGGATTGTACGGTGTCTCCAGATGCAAACATAGATGTGAATATCAATAATGGATATCTTCCATATGCTTCTTACGAAGTAAGTACGGACGCGGGTATCTCTTGGTCTCCCGCCACTCCTATAGTTGGCACAACATTCTCATACTCCGCGGCAACTGCTGGCATTTATGATTTTAGGATTACCGATGCAAGGGGCTGTACGGTAATTACCAGTGCTGAAGTAGTACCTATTGTTAGTCCAGTGATTACTTCTTTAGTGCAAACAACGGATATATTATGTAATGGTGATGCAGGTGCGTCCATTCAAGTGAATCTAGATATCACACAAGGAGTAGCGCCGTTTGTTATTACTGTTTTTAATATAACCACAGCTACCAATTACAGCACGCAAACTGCAGGTTTGCCAGCAGGAACTTATGAGGTTACGGTAACCGATTCTAAATCCTGTACGGATATGGAAACGATTGTAATTAGCGAACCAGACCCCCTTTCTTTTGAAACAGTCTTAACGGATATTACATGTGACTCCGCTGGATCGGATCCAACCAACAACACCATTCCTGGTTCTATTACTGTATTTAATACAGCAGGAGGAACAGCCGAATACACCTATTATTTAACCGCGAACAATGGTATGCCAACCCAAACCTATACCACAACACCAGGTAATCTTGACCATACCTTTAATATTTTAAACTTTGGCATCTATAATGTTCAAGTGGTGGATGCTAATGGATGTTCTTTAAATAGTGATGAAATTATCGCATCACCGCCAGATGACCTTGATATTGACGTAAGTGCAATAACTGCAGATTGTGTTGCTGGCGGAGAAGCGGTAGTAACGGTTTCCTCTGCCTTTAGCAGTGGTACCTATGAATTTGCAATATTGGAAACCTACAGTCCGCCCTTTTCTGTTAACTATCAAAATGCAGATGTGGTTGGAGGCGATTCAGCTACGTTTTCCGGATTAATACCTGGTATTACCTATACTTTTGTTGTGTACGATTTAGCAACCAAATGTTATTATTTTGAAACTGCGGATGCACCCATAAATTCGCCTTCCGGGCTTACATCAACATTAGACGTTGTTGCTAACGTCAGCTGTACCGGAAGTGCAGATGGAAATGTAAGCTTTACATTTGACAACTATGCCAGTGACGCTACGGACGTAACCTATGAAATTTTTAATTTTCAGTCGAATACAACTACAGGAATAAGCGGAACCTCTAGTGTGAACCCTCCAGCGGTGGGCACAGGAGTTTCAGTTCCTAACTTAGGGCCATTACCCCAGGGAGTGTACTATATCTTGTTTAATGAAGTAAATGGAACGTTTAATGGATGTTCCGTAGCTTCTGATGTTTTTACAATAGAGGAAGCTGCCGTTCAGTTGGTCGCTACCGCAACACTTGAGAAAAACGATAATTGTAACCCTAATGCGGGTCAGATTTCAGCTATTGGGCAGTTCGGTAGAGCGCCTTACGAATATCAACTAGCATTAAGTACGGATGTAGCACCCACAGTCGCTATTTGGACCGGTAACAGCACTAATTTCTTCAACGTAGAAGGAGGTAGCTATACCGTATATGTTAAAGATGCATTTGGTTGTATCCAATCGGATGACGTTGTTGTTCCCGTTGATCCTTCCCCTGAAATAAGCGTTCTTGTGAACGATCAGTGTACAGCGAACGAAGGTAGTTTTAGCGCAGTAATCACTTTAGATGTCGCCGGGATAGTGCCCCATGTAATACGAATAGATGGTGGAGCACCAATAGCAGCTTCTGGTTTGGTTAATAGTGGGGATACCATGACCATTTCAAACTTAAGTTCAGGTACGCACACATTTGAAATTATTGATCAAAATGGATGTGGTGAAATAGAATCGATTACCATTTACCCACCTCTAACAGCCTTGGTAGCCATAAGTTCCGATGAGAACTGTGACCCTGCTAATACAGGCGAAGTTACTGTAACCGCTAGTGGTGGTTCAGGCACGTATACCTATACCTTAATTACACCAGCAGGACCTAACAATGGGACAGGAATATTCGGCGGACTTACCCATTCGGTATCCTATACATTCGAGGTGGAGGACACTGTAACTAATTGTACGGTGCCCGTAACCATTACATTACCAGTACCCTCATTACCAACATTTAGCTTATCCAACACGGATGTGAGCTGTTTTGGAGGAAACGATGGTAGCATAACCGTAACATTGGCTCCAGGAAATATAGATATACCTTACCTATATAGCTTGGACGGAGGAGCGACTACACAAACATCCAATGTATTCAGTGGCTTGTCCCAAGGAACATATAATGTAACTGTAATCTCCGATAAAGGATGTGAAGACACTAGGGCTATTGATGTGAACGAGCCATCAGCCTTGAGCATAGCGGCTTCGGCTTCAACTTTTAGTTGTGACGATACGGCCAGTACGATAACCGTTACCATCAATAATGATGGATTTGGTAATCCTTCAGGAACCGGACCTTACCTGTATAGTTTTGATAATGGCGCCAATTTTGGACCCAATAACACGTTCCAGGTAGCTTTTGGCGCTCCTGATGTAACTATTGTTGTACAGGACAGCAATGGCTGTGCCGATTCCGTTATAGTTTCGATACCGCTGAGAGATGAAGTAACAGCGCTCATTAACGTAGCACAGGTAATAGATTGTGTTAATGGGGAGGAAAGAATAGCTATAACAGCATCTAATGGTTCTGGGAACTATACTTATACAGCGTTGCCCAGTGGAATTGTGGTACCAGACCCTACGAACATCGTAATTACCGCACCCGGTAATTATGTTTATGAAATTACGGATACCACCACGAACTGTTCAGTGACCGTGGAACACAACGTAGCTCCTTACGACCTGCTTGATGTCACAGCTGCCCCCACTACGGACGCAACCTGTAGTGATAGCACCAATGGAACTATTGAAGTTACCGTTTCCGGATATATTGGAACATTCGATTATCAAGTGTTAGACGCTTCAGGAGTTGTTATCGCCGGCACACAAGCCTCGGACAATGCAACAATAGACCCTTATGTCTTTACGGTGTCCACCACATTTGGTGCAGGCACGTATAGTGTGGAAATCAACCAAACGGCCTTCCCACAATGTGCGGATATATCAAACACGGTAACCATCGACGCTCCGGAACCTTTGGCATTGCAACTCATAGACAATGTAAACGCTAACTGTAACGAGGCGAATGCCATAGTTACGGTGTTGGCAACTGGCGGAACACCCCTATATACATATGGAGCCTCTATAAGCGGAGCAGGCATACCAGCAACCTTTGCTTTTGACAATACTATTGAGTTGGACCCTACGGTAAGCCTTGCTTGGGATATTTATGTACAGGATAGTAATGGATGTATTATTGGCCTGCCATTGCCTATTACCATCGCAACGGATACTACCCCAGATGTTTCACTTAATGTTGCAGATGTTTGTGCTGCCGAAGGTAGTTTTGAAATCATTGTAACACTAGATGCCATAAATACGGGTGTTGCACCATACACTATGCGTATTACAGGCGGTACGTTCCAAAGCATTGCGAGTTTCCCTTACACCTATTCAGGTTTAAATGCAGGGACATATGATATAGAAATTAGGGACGCGAATGGTTGTTCTGAAATAGAAAGTATTACTATAGCTTCAGAGTTGCGTATAAATACAGTAGTAAATGCGCAACCAAGCTGTAACACGGATGACGGAATAATTGAGTTTACGGTCAACGGAGGTTCTGGTGCCTTTATAGTAGCATTGTTACGACCGGATTTTTCTCCTGTGGGAATAGCTCCTACTGGAAACCAGTTTGTAGGTGTAGGCTTTGGAGATTATATTGTTCGTGTTACGGATACGAGCTTAGGAACACCTAACTGTTTTGCAGATGCTTTCGTAACCTTAGAAGAACCTACTCCAGTAACATTACTAAACACGGATAAAACCGATGTTAGTTGTGCAGGAGCTTCTGATGGTAGTATTTCCGTGAATTTAGAAACACCTAGTGCGGGAGTAAATGACAACCCACCTTACGTTTTTGTAATAACCGACGGGACCAACACCTTTACCCAAAACAATGGTTTGTTCACAGGATTACCTGCGGGCACCTATGATATTACCGTGACGTCTAATAGGAATTGTGTGGCCACCGACCAGGAAATCATAGGAGAGCCAATAGCACTGGATGCTTCAATTACAGCCGTTACGGAGTTCGTTTGCGATGTAAACAACGTAACACAGGTAGCGACCATAGAAGTAATGATAACCACAGGTACTGGAACGCCAGATTATTTCTACAGCGTAAATGGCAGTGGTTTCTTACCAACGAATGGTACTGTGTTTACCTATAGTACAACCGTAGCGGGTACTTATGATATTATTGTTAGAGATGCCAATGGATGTCTTTTCCCATTACCAACTCAAACAATTGACCCAATAAATACGTTTACGGCTCAGGTAACACAAAATGCAGCAATTACGTGTACAAATCCTGAAGAGGTATTAATTACGGTTACGGATGATGGGAACCCTCATAATTATATTTTCGAATTATTACCGGTAGGGAATCCTAATGGCGTTCAAACCGCTACAACGGCTACTACAGCCACATATAGTTTAAGTGCGGTTGGAAGCTATACCTTTAGAATTACGGATACAGATACGGGATGTTATATAGATACACTGCCGTACGACATTGCACCGTTTGATTTCATTGATGTTGTTGCAACTGCTACAACGCCCGTCACTTGTTTTGGAGACGGCAATGGAGCTCTTGAAATAAACATAACAGGATATACAGGAACATATAGTTATCAGGTATTCGATGCAGCAGGAAATACGGTCGGCGGACTTGTGAATACAGATACCTCCGTGAACCCAAGACCAATTGGCGGACTTTCAGGAGGGAACTATAGTGTTCGAATTACAGAGACAGCGATTCCGTTTTGTACTGATGATTCAAATACGGTCACTATAGTATCACCAGATAGTCCTCTTACGGTAATAGTAGATGCTATTGGAGACCCAACTTGTGATAATGATCAAGGAGAAATATTGGTCGACCCAAGTGGTGGATACGCTCCCTACGATATCAGTATGGTAAATACGATTACAGGAGATACATATACTGCAACAGACGTACAGGCAATTTCATTTGCGGGACTTTCGGCAGGCAATTTTGATATCACAGTAACCGATGCTTCAGGATGTGTCTATACGGACACAGAGGTATTGAACCCAGCAACACCTATAACTGCCAATGCTACACCTTTAATTACAGACTTGGCTTGTTACGGAGACACGGGAGCAACCGTTTCGGCAAACGTAACAGGAGGCGGAAGCGGTTCCTATGAGTATCAATTAAATTATTACGATGCTGTAGGAACAACCATAACCTTTACTACCGGACAACAATTAAGCCCAAACTTTAATGATTTAGGAGCTGGTATTTATAGTATTACCGTTTCCGATGGTTGGAATTGTGATATCATCACCAACACTGTGGAAATAACGGAACCAACCTTGGTTGAAGCGCTCTTGATTAGAACTGATCCATTGACCTGTGCAACGGGAGTAGAGTTTGAACTATCCGCTAGCGGTGGAAGCGGTACCTACGAATACAGTACGGACAATGTGACGTTCCTCCCAATGACCAGTAATCCGTTAGGCTTGCCTGAAACAGGCACCTTTAGCGCCGGAACTTATCAATACTATGTTCGGGATGCGGCAAATGGTTGTGATGCTGTTTTGTCCAACGCGGTAACAGAAGACACTATTATCCCATTAACCTTAACAGTAGACGATACGGCTGCCTTTATAAATTGTACAGGAGAAAGTACGGCGGTAATCTATGCAGAAGCCAATGGCGGACTTGGAAATTATCAATATGAACTGTTTACTGATGCTGCTTTAACATTGGCATCCCGAATAGCAGGCCCCCAAACTGTTGGAGAGTTCAGAAACCTACCTGCAGGGACCTATTATGTGTCCGTAACAAGTGAGGATTGTGTAACAACACCTGAAGAAGTAATTATACTTGCACCTATCCCGTTAAGCTACACGGAAGATATTGTAAATATTTCTTGTGCAGGCGAGGACAACGGGAGTATTACCGTAACCCTATCTGGTGGTGCCGGCGGGTATCAATATGCGATTTCCCCCAATCTAAATCAGTTTGATACCATAAACACGTTTACAGATCTTTCACCTGGGGATTACACGGTTATTGCCCAAGACCAAAATGGATGTTTCGAGTATTTGGAATATACGATTACAGCGCCGACCATGTTGAGCGTAAGCGCAGTTGCCACCCCTGAGATCTGTGCAGACAGTGAAGACGGGACCATTACGTTAGCAATTACAGGAGGCACGGCTCCTTATAGCACCGCCCTTAACTCTAATGATGATTCCGATTTTGTGTTGGATAGGACTGATTTTACGAACATGGCGGCGGGTAATTACCTGATTTTTGTTAGGGATGCCAATGGTTGTGATATCAACGTTGTGGTAGATGTTGAGGTAGGGGTTAATCTAAACGCAGCAGTGGTGCCAGTATACGAATGCACCGGTAATATGCCGAGCAATTATGTGAATATCACCCTAGAAGACCCATCTTTATTAGGAGATGTAATGTACGCTTTAGACTCCACTGATCCGTCTGCTATGCAGTTGAATCCGGACTTTAGAAATACTAGTCCTGGAGTGCATTATATAGCAATTGCACATACCAACGGCTGTGTTCAAACGGTTGAGTTCACTATAGAAGCTTTTGAGCCTTTAACCTTGGTGTTGGAACAAAGAAGACTTAACGAAATTACGGCTATCGCAGAAGGTGGAAGACCTGAGTACACTTATTATTTCAATGATGTTAACAATGGAAACGACAATACTTTTTACATTACCAGAACGGACACTTATGAGGTTAGGGTCGTTGATGAAAATGGTTGTGAGTCCATTGCATCCATATTTATTGAATTTATAGATATAGAAATACCTAATTTCTTTACACCGGACGGTGATGGAAACAATGATTTCTGGATACCCAGAAACATAGAGCAGTTTCCAGAAATACTAATCAAAATATTTGATCGTTATGGTAGAGTGGTTTCCGAACAAACCCATGATGCTCAGGGATGGGACGGAAAATACAATAAGAAGGAGTTGCCAACAGGAGACTATTGGTATGTAATACAACTAAACGGGGAAGAAGATGAACGGGAATTTGTTGGTCACTTTACCCTATATAGATAAGAACTTAACCTAAAGAATATGCGTAAACAAATATTGGTGCTTGCTCTGTTTATAGGAGCCTTTGCGCTAAGAGGCCAGGAACTTACGATTCCCCAATTATCACAATATCTGGCAGACAACCCCTTTGTGATGTCCCCTACCTATGCAGGTATTGGAGATCATGTAAAAATTAGGGTAAACGGTCTTACCCAATGGGTTGGTGTAAAGGATGCTCCTGATACGCAGTCTTTGGCAGCAGATATGCGTGTTGGAGAAAAATCCGGCATAGGAGCATTATTATATAATGATAGTAATGGTGAGACCAAACAACGTGGTGCCCGAATTTCTTTCGCACACCATTTAACCTTAGACCGTTATGACGATGAGTTTTTGTCTTTTGGTATATCCTATAATTTTAATCAATTCAGAATTGATATAGAAAATTTTGACGCGTTGGACCCGAGTGTAACAGATGATAGAGCAACCACGAACCATAACTTTGATGTAGGACTCTTATATCGTTACGATAAGTTTTATATTAGCGCAAATGCATCAAACCTTTTAGAGAAGGATTTGACCAAGTTCAATCCTATTTTTGAACCCAACACCCTGCGTAATTACTATTTGTATACTGGGTATAGGTACAGCAAAAGTAAAAACAGCAACTTAGAGATAGAACCTTCTATTTTCTTTCAGCTTTTTGAGAGCGATGGTAGATCGGTTACAGATTTAAACGTAAAATTCCGTTGGTACGATTTTGAGGATTATTACTATGCGGGTGTTACCTATAGATTTCTGAATGATCAGATTGGAGACCCTTTATATATTGCACCTATTGTAGGTCTTAAAAAAAATAATTTTTACTTCGGGTATTCCTATCAAGTTATTCTAAATGAAATTTTAGGGTATAGTAGCGGAACACACGTGGTTACTTTGGGTGTTGATTTATTCCAAGGCATAAGTAATTGTAGGTGTACCTATTAGATTTTGGTTTCTTTCCTGTAGTTTTGCCAAAATTCTTATCTATTTATGGGGACGGTACGCGTAGAAAATATTAGGGTGTATGCCCATCATGGTTGTCTTTCTGAAGAAACTACCATTGGGAGCGATTACCTTGTGAATGTTCTTGTTAAAACGAATCTTTCCAAAGCGGCTATAAGCGATGCGCTTGTTGACACCGTGGATTATGTACACATTAATAAAATAGTGGAGCAAGAGATGGCCATGCCGTCTAAATTGCTGGAACACGTTGCTAAGAGGATTAGCGACCGTATTTTTGTTGAAATTTCAATGGTGAAAAAATCAAAAATATCCGTGTCCAAAATAAACCCACCAATTAATGGAGATGTTGAAAAAGTAACTATTGTACTGAAATCGAAAAGAAGGTGATTATATCTTTTTGATACATTGAAATAAGGTGCTACCTTTGCACTCATATTTGGCATCGTGGCCGAGTGGCTAGGCGCAGCTCTGCAAAAGCTTGTACAGCGGTTCGAATCCGCTCGATGCCTCTAAATCCCTCCTTTTTAGGAGGGATTTTCTTTTTTCAGATGTCCTTCGATGTTTTGAAGAAACCTACTGTGTTTTTATTAAAGTTGTAGGAGAAAAACCAAGAAAATAGCAGGAATAAAATAGACGGCGATAGTTCGCGCACCCTCATAATCTTTGGCAATCCGCTGACCCAACAATAACATTAGTAAGGCGACACAGGATAGAATAGCACCGTAAAAGGCTATGTCAGAATAACCTGAGATTATTATTTGAAACGCACCAAATAGGCAAAGTACTCCTGCAACAACCTCTGTTACAAGAACAGTCCCTAAAAGAAACGGCACCATGTTCTTAAAAGGTGTTTCTGCAAAATGGCCCTTTAGCCAACCAAGATTTCCTTTCCAGTCCGTAATCTTGTCCACTCCGCTTTGTAAAAAGGTGATTACAAGAAATATAAGCAGTAAAATTTCAGTAGCGTTGTTTAGAAGTGTTTCCATGTTTAAAAGCAGTTTTAATTGAAAATAGAATGACTTTATGTTAGGTTTTGGGAAGGAGGGAGCTGGGGTTTTTATGTAATAACCTTGTTAACTTAATGGACAAGTCTGTAAAGATAATTTTGGCATTACCATTTCTTTCTATATGATATATGGCATTTTCCAATTCTTCAACAATAGGGAGAATATTATTCTCATGTACGAAGGGAGCAAATTTTTTCAATTGAAAACCATCTACATGTATTTTCATGTAGGCAAGCGCTGCAACCCCGTAATTTAATAATAATGCCTGTCGCATCACCATAATACAATAGTGTAGGAATTTTTTTTGAGTTTCCCTTCCTGTTTTCGCTAGCTCTTCGCTCCAAAGAATAAGTTCGTGTATGGCCGCCTTATTCCCTTTTGCCTTAAATGCACTTCGCACCCATTGTACAAACCATTTTTCAAAGACCAGGTCTTCGGAATCGTTATGAAAAAGGTCCAAGGCTTTATTGAAATTACCATTGGCCTCATGGGCAATACGCATAGCTTCCTCGGTTGTCGCCCCTTTATCGATTAATCCAGCGACTATTGCTTCTTCTGCCAATGGCGGAAAATGTAAAATTTGACAACGAGATTTTATGGTTTGGATAATTTGTTCTTCATCCTGGCAAAGTAGTAGGAAAATAGTTTTATCTGGCGGTTCCTCAATAAGCTTTAAGAGCTTGTTAGACGCAGCTGTGTTCATTCGTTCTGCCATCCAAATGACCATCACTTTGTAGCCGCCTTCATAGGATTTTAAGGAGAGCTTTCTTAAAATGTTCTGTGCTTCGTCTACCCCTATCTGCCCTTGTTTTTTTTCAATTTCGATGAGCCTATACCAATCAAATAGATTGCCATAAGGTTGCTCGGACATGAAATTTCGCCATTCTTGAATATAATTATCACTTACGGCATGTGATTTTGCCTTGTCCGAGTTCGCAACCGGAAACGCAAAATGCATGTCTGGGTGTGAAAAAGAGTTGAATTTTAGATTACAAGCGATTTCTCCTCCTTCGTTTTCGCTATTGGTGTTGTTGCAAATCACATATTGTGCGTATGCTAAAGCCATTGGCAATAGGCCGGAACCTTCTGGCCCTACAAACAGTTGCGCATGAGGAATCCTACCAGCATCGGCACTCGCGGTCAAATGGTTCTTAATATGGGAAAGCCCTAGAATATCCTTAAAAAACATAATTTCAAATATAAGCGTTTTTAATGCAGCGAGGAATAAAGGATTCGGCTATAAATTTACATCAACAGAGTTTTATACCCACTCTATTAATCTTTACATTTGTGTCTTATTTAAAAGCAGAATCTCATGAATGTACTCGACGACTATAATTTTGAAAATAAAAAAGCATTGATTAGGGTGGACTTTAATGTCCCTTTAAATGAAGACTTTGAAGTTACCGACATCAATCGTATCGAAGCAGCAAAACCGACAATCATTAAGGTTTTGGAGGACGGAGGGAGCGCAGTGCTTATGAGTCATTTAGGGAGGCCAAAAGGAGAAAGAAATCCAGATTTATCTTTGAAACATATATGCGCGGCAGTTTCTGATGTAATTGGTGTTACGGTAAAATTCGTTGATGAGTGTGTTGGGGAAAAGGCGGAAAAAGCAGTGGCTGAACTTCAAAGCGGTGAAGTATTGTTATTAGAAAACCTAAGATATCACGCTGAAGAGGAAAAAGGAGACGAGGCGTTTGCTGAGCAATTATCAAAATTAGGAGATATCTATGTGAATGATGCTTTTGGCACGGCACACCGCGCACATGCTTCTACAACGATAGTTGCAAAATACTTCAAAGGCGCAAAGTGTTTTGGATATTTGCTGGCAAAAGAAATCAAAGCGATTGAAAAGGTAATGCGTACAGGAGAAAAACCTGTGTTGGCAATATTGGGTGGAGCTAAGGTATCGTCAAAAATTACGATTATAGAAAATATTTTGGACAAGGTAGATGATTTAATTATTGGTGGCGGGATGACCTATACCTTCATAAAGGCTCAGGGAGGCCAGGTTGGAGATTCTATCTGCGAGGATGATAAAATGGAACTGGCTATGGAAATTTTAAAACAGGCCAAGGAAAAAGGGGTGAATATTCATATTCCTGTCGATGTTATTGCTGCCGATGATTTTAGCAACACGGCGAATACTAAAATTGTAGATGTCGATAAGATTGAAGATGGATGGCAAGGACTTGATGCCGGCCCTAGAACCTTAGAGAACTTCAAAAATGTTATTCTTGGCGCCAAGACCATACTTTGGAATGGACCTGTAGGTGTCTTTGAAATGGAAAGTTTTGCCAAGGGTACTATTGCGGTGGGCAACTTTATAGACCAAGCCACACAAAATGGCGCTTTTTCATTAGTAGGTGGTGGAGATTCCGTAGCTGCAGTGAAACAATTCGGTTTTGAAAACAAAGTGAGCTATGTCTCTACAGGAGGTGGTGCAATGTTAGAAAGCCTAGAGGGTAAAACTCTGCCGGGTATCGCGGCAATATTAGCATAGTTGGGGCGTTATCGATAAACGGGGCTTGCTGAATTTTGTACATTTTAAGGAATAATATTTTATTCTATCGATAAAATGTACGATTTTCGCTAGTGCCCGCTTATAAATTTTCATCAGCTATGTACAACCCAAAATCGATACGCCTAGTTTTAGTAGTATTATTCTTAGTAATCCTAGGCGCTCAAGCACAGCAACAGGATTCTGGTACTATAAATTCAAAGGTTGAGCCAATATCCGAAATAGTAACGGATAGCCTTGGTCATAAGTTAGTTTCTGAACATGTAGAAAAACTTGAAGTGACAGTATTGCCAGATACTCCAATGTCGCTTTTTAACACAAAGGATACTACACGGTATGATTTAAAAGATCATAAAGCAGCTGCTAAGTTTGATAGTCTATGGATGAAAGAATTGCTGCAAAATGCATCGCTTTTTGATGAAATGTATCAAGAGGTAGTTAATCTTGACACTATTGCGATCACAGAAGTAGATTTAAATACTGACACGCTTAAGCTACGTTTAGAAAGGTTAAATCGAAAAACACCTTTTAATGTTGCCTACAATCCATCCTTGGAAAGGGTTATTAAATCTTTTTTGACAAGAAGGCGCGGTCTAATGGAGCGCATGATGACGGCAAGCCAATTTTATTTTCCACTTTTTGAGCAAGAACTAGATAATCACGATATTCCTTTGGAAATGAAATATTTGGCCATCGTAGAATCTGCGCTGAATCCAAAAGCACGCTCTAGGGTTGGTGCTACTGGTTTGTGGCAGTTTATGTATGGGACAGGACGCGAAATGAAATTGAAGATAGATAGTTACGTAGACGAGCGTAGTGATCCTATAAAATCTACAGAAGCGGCTTGCAAATATTTAAATAGACTCTACAGTATTTACGAGGATTGGGATTTGGCACTGGCCGCCTACAACTCTGGTCCAGGGAACGTGAATAAGGCAATACGCAGATCTGGCGGGTACAGAAATTACTGGAACTTAAGAAGTTATTTGCCAAGGGAAACCGCTGGATATGTGCCTGCATTTTTGGCTACTATGTATATTTTTGAATATGCGGAAGAGCATGGGATACGAGGAAAGAAGGCGGAACGAAATTATTTTGAGACAGACACAATACACGTGAAGAGTCTTATTACATTCGATCAGATATCCAAATTAACAGGGATGGAGAAAGAACAGGTTGCGCTCCTGAACCCTTCATATAAGCTAAATGCCATACCATACATAGAAGGGGAAACGAATGCTTTGCGCCTACCTTGGGATGTTATGGGCAAATTCGTTGCAAATGAAGAAGCCATTTACGCACATGTAGAGAAGGAGCTAAAAAGTAAAGAAAGTCCTTTGCCAGAACTTGTACAGCAAGCAGAGGAAAATAGGATACGGTATAAAGTGCGTAGTGGGGATTTTTTAGGTAAAATAGCCGAGCGTTACGGGGTAGGTGTTAGCCAAATAAAGAGATGGAACGGTCTTAGGAGTAATAATCTCCGGATTGGGCAACGTTTGACCATATATCCCAAAAGAAATGCAAAAGCTTCTGTACAACCTAAAAGCACGCCTGCTAGAACTGCGGTAGCTAGCAATAGTAAGGTGCATGAGGTGCAGAGCGGAGACTCCCTTTGGACCATTTCTCGAAAATATCCTGGAATTAGCATTGATAATTTACGAAAATGGAACGGTATTAGTGGTAACAATCTAAAACCAGGCACAAAATTAAAACTGTGTGATTGTTCATCTTAAACCAGAAATCGAAAAATGAAAAATTTACTTGCACTAAGTTTAGTCTTAATCTTTGTTCTCTCTTCATGTAAAGAAGGAAAAAAACAGGACTATCTACCTAATTCCATCGGGGCGTATAACACGCTTACCATCGTCATAGAAAATGAATTATGGAAGAGTGAAGTAGGGGATAGAATACGTGAAAATTTTGCAGCACCGGCCCTTGGGCTCACTTGGGACGAGGCCCTGTTCAGTATTACCCAGGTTCCCCCACAAGTGTTTACGGGAGCCGTTAGAAATACCAGAAATGTACTTTACGTTATGGAAGACTCCATAGATATAGCGCATATGAAAACTGATATGTACGCAAAACCTCAAAAGGTAGGCGTTTTAAAGGGGCGCAGCAAAGCTGAGATTATCCAAAACCTCAACGAAAAAGCCTCAGAATTTATAGATACATTTAAGAAACAGGAAATAGAAGAGGCGCAAAGACGATTTTTAAAATCGCTGAATAAAGAGAAGGCGTTAGAGAAACATCTGGGTATTACGTTGAACGTGCCATCGATTTATAAGGTAGGAAGAGAAGAGGATAATTTTGTTTGGATCGATAGACAAATACAAAAAGGCACCATGAATATTATAGCGTATAGTGTGCCTTGGAATACTTTTGACAACGATAGCACCTTTGTACAGGATATTATAAAGATGCGGGATTCTATTGGTAAATTATTTGTTCCAGGAGAACCTATCCCGGGGAAAGAAAATTATATGATTACCGAAAAAGCGTTTTCCCCATATGTCTTTCCTGCTGAGGTTTCTGGCAGAAAAGCAGCTGAGATAAGGGGTATTTGGGAAATGTCCGGATATCCGATGGCAGGCCCTTTTTTGACCTATATAATCAACGACAAGCCCAACAATAGAAAACTAGTTCTGGAAGGCTTTACATTTGCTCCTGCTACGGAGAAAAGAGACTATATGTTTGAGTTAGAGGCCATACTTAAAACGCTTAAATTCAATACACCATAAAGGAACATGATATATATCCATAAAAAAAGCTTTAGGGTATCCTAAAGCTTTTTTTTATGCGTATTATTATTTAAAGATTGCCAAATGCAAATCCTGTAGAAACCCTAAAAATAAAGGCGTAAATCGTTATAGCAATTAAGGTAAAACAAACTGCCGCGAAAATCTTAAAATAGTTTTTTAAAATAAGATGCTTCCAGTTTCTAAAGGCTTCAATATAAATTTCTTTTACAAGTAGAATTTTTTCCATAAATCAGGGTTTTTATGTTCTTAAAAGCCAAATATCAATCTATTTGGGGAAGACTGTAAATAGATCAGACAAAACCCATATTTTTTCTGTGTAGCGCATCCCTTATTTTGGAGAATCCTTGAACTGCTGTTTTATTCGATGAAATAGCAGTAGGTAGGAAATTATTTTATTAAGGTAAAACAAGAGTAGTACAGATTAACGATGTTCCGTTGTGTGCACAGAGCATACGTTCTTCCTTTGTAAGCGAAAGAATACTATAAATGAAAAACCGCCGATGTTTTCATCGACGGTTTCAACATGTACATTTTTTTGTAGCCTTACATATTTACAATAATAAATTCCGATCTCCGGTTTAGATAATGTTTTTCTTCAGGGCATGCAATTCTGCCATTACATTCGTTAAGCAATCGCTGTTCTCCGTACCCTATAGCACTTTCGATGCGGCTGGCATCGATACCTTGAGAAATAATATAGGCTCTGGTAGATTTGGCTCTTTTATTAGAAAGGTATTCGTTGTAGACCGCACTACCTCTCGAATCGGTATGGGACTCAATCTTAATGACCATAGTTGGATACTCCTTCATTACTTCTACGAGCTTATCTAGTTCTTCACTTGCATCTTTACGTATATATGATTTGTCAAAATCAAAATGAATCATTTCAGTCTTGAGTTTTCGGATACCATCTTCAACCGCAATCATTTCCCTAAGTTTTTTCATGGCAATTGCTACGTTAACCGTATCATTTTTAAGTGTTGCAGCTTCTACTTCGTTTGCAAAAAATGTATCCTTGTCGGTCTTTAATATGTATTTGGTGTCAGCATCTAAATCTTCAAAAATAAAACTACCGTCTTCACCAGTTTCTATCTCTTTCAACTTTACATTATTTTCATCAAGAAGCTGAACTAATGCCTTGGGCATAACATCACCTGTTACTAGTGCCGTTACGATACCTGCTATTGCATTTGTGTTTTCAGGAACTTCTTCTACAAGTAAGTGCTTAAAGGAATAAATATCGTCAAAACCTTTTCCGCCATCTCGGTTGGATGCAAAAAATCCTTTTTTAGTTTCCTCGTTAATAATATAGGAGAAATCATCCTTATTACTATTAATTGGTTTTCCAAGATTTTTCACTTCTGAAAACCCATTTTCCTCGTCCAATGTAGCTTCATATATATCTAAACCACCTAAACCGGTATGCCCGTTTGAGGAGAAGTATAGTTTTTCACCGTTAACAAAGGGGAACATTTCTTTTTGTTCCGTGTTTACTTCTGGACCAAGGTTTTTAGGAGAAGAAAAGTTGCCGTCCTCTAGAACATCAACTACGAAAATATCCGAGTCTCCTATGCTGCCAGGCATATCTGAAACAAAATAAAGCTTTTTACCATCTTTACTAAGCGCAGGATGCCCAGTTGAATATGAATCACTATTAAAAGAAAGCTCGGTTGCCTTTGTCCATTCACCATCTATCTTTTGTGATCTATAAATTTTCAAGTGGTTAATTCCTTTACTATCACGCTTCAGCTTTTTCCCGTAATTATTTCTGGTAAAATACATGGTTTTGTTGTCGGGAGCAAAGGTCACGCCAGCTTCATGATATTTTGTGTTTAATTCTTTAGAGAATTTTACCGCATTCTTAATATCAGATGATTCCTCGTTAAGTTTTCCTACATAAAGATCTAAATAGGGCTGGTTGTCCCATTTATACCTGCGGGTAGTTAGAAACGATGAGTCATTTGCAGAGGCGAATACAATATCATTTTCGTTGTGAAACATTGGAGCAAATTCTGAATATTCTGAATTGACACTTAGATTTTGGATTTCAATTGTTCTAGGCTTGTTCAATATCTCATCTAGAACTATCTCGTTTGTTTCAATTGAGAATGAAGTTGTTCTATCGTTCTTCATCTTTTTGTTATACAAACGCATAAGTCTTTTTGACCTGGCATATTTGCCGTTTCCTTTTAATGAATGAGCATATTTAAAAATATTGTCAGCTGACATTTCTTCCTCATATTCTTCGTACAATATAGTATACCACTTATAAGCCTGCTCCATGTTGGTGTTAAAGTAATGAGCATCACCTGCTTTCTCTAAAACTTCAAAGGAGTAATTACTCTTGTCCTGTAGTGCCTGCTCGTAAAGTTCTGAAGCCTCTGCATACCACATTTTGTTAAAATACTCATCCGCCTTCTTAAGGAGCTTGCCTGATGAGCTTACTTTTGCATACGTAGAAACCTGCTTTTTGTCTGAAACACTTGTTTTGGTTGAGGTATTCTCTGAATTTGGTTTGATTACGGGAACACTATTGGTGACATGAAGAATCCATACTTCATCCTTAAATTTATTGTCAAATTTGGTTTGATGTTTATCAATAGCGGTTTCCCAATTCGTATATCGGTTGACATAGAGGTAGTATAAGTCGTTATCAGGATTCTTAAAGTACCCAGAATCAAATCCTTTACTGGTAAGTTTCTTAACCTGCTTGTTTAATTTATTTGACTTACTAAAAACACCGGAAACTAAATAAAAGCCGTTTGTTACGTCAGGGAGATTTTCAAAGGTTCGCTGTGGAATACCACCCTCCAGTGCTGCAACAATGAAAGCATCATTATTACTGGGCTGTGGAGCCTCGTATTGACTAACCTTGAGGTTCCTGTCAATAGGATTCAGGCTTGTGTTATTTGCTTCTTGAAAGCTCTGCGCCGAAGCAGCAAAGCAAAAAACAAATATAAAAGCACTAAAAATTTTCTTCATGATAAAGGCTTGCGTTTAAAATACACATCAACAAGAAGGATATTGATTACATGTTTTTATCTTGTATAAATGCTGCTGGTTCACGAAACTAGCGGTAATACGGGAGTTGTATTATATTTTGTTGTGAAAGCTATATATTCTGTAGTGTATCATTATGAAAATGATTTATAGAAATTCTAACGTGTTGAAGAAATGGCCAAAATTCACCGTACTTTGAATAAATTTAATAAAATACTTTACGGTATAAAATGAAATTTAAGTTGCCTTGAAAGAAAGAGAAAACCAAAATTTTTTGCGCAATCACAATTATTTTGATTAGAGGCGTTTATGATCTTATTTTTCTTGGATATGCCTCTAAGGGCTGAGTAATACTGAAGAATTTTTGGAACAAAAAAAAGCCACAATGTTAATTGTGGCAAAATTTTTAGATAAAAGTTATGTGAAATTTATTCCTTTTTTGTTTCGTCTATTTGCTCATCTTCCTTAGAAGCGTCTTTAAACTCTTTTATCCCACTACCTAGTCCACGCATCAACTCGGGGATTTTCTTTCCTCCAAAAAGTAGAAGCACAACCAACACTACTATGGCAATCTGCCAAGGACCAATAGCCAATATTATATTTGAAAATGTCATATCGATATCTTTTAAGAATAGTACGAAGGTATGAAAAACTAGCTTATTTTACTAGAATATTAACGTATCAGATTACAAACGCGTATTAAGGTGAGCATATATATACGCAATGTGACCCATATTGGTGCATAGTAGTTACCTTGAGTCTTATATTTTTTGAGCGAATAGCCTGTATTTTGATTTCTAAGTTTATCTTTGTTAGGATGGCCAGAAAGGGAAAAAAGAGAAAAGAAATTAAACGAAAATTACTTCATAAGTATCGCTTAGTGATACTTAATGAAAGTACTTTCGAGGAAAAGATTTCCTTTAAACTTAGTAGGTTAAACGTATTTGTGACGGGTTCGCTATTAATGATTCTACTTATAGGTCTAACTATATTATTAATCGCTTTTACGCCGTTACGAGAATATATACCAGGATATTCTTCTACAAAACTCAAAAAACAAGCTACCGAGCTAACCTATAAAACCGATTCTTTGGTACAAATCTTAGGTTATACCAATAGGTATTTAGATAATATCCGAATGGTGCTCAAGGGTGATATAGAGAACAACGAGGTAAACCGTGACTCCTTGTTCCAACAATTTAAAATAGATCCATCATCAATTGATTTAACGCCTACGAAACAGGATTCTCTATTGAGGGCAGAAGTGGCTTTAGAGGATAAGTATAATCTGTTCGAAAGAAATTCAGATAAAAAAACTATGGTACTCTTCCCTCCGATTACCGGTAGTGTTACCATGCCTTTTGATACAAAGGAAAAACACTACGCTGTAGATGTAGTCGCCCCAATGGATACACCGGTAAAAGCCGCCGCCAATGGTACAGTAATATTTTCTGAATGGACAGCCGATACCGGCTATGTTATAATCTTGGAGCATGAAGACGGCTTACTAACCGTTTATAAGCATAACGGCTCCTTAGCCAAAACCCAGGGAGCAGTGGTGCGGGGAGGAGAAGTTATTGCTTCTGTAGGTAACACCGGAGAGCTTACTACAGGGCCACACTTACACTTTGAACTATGGGACAACGGAAGTCCTGTAAACCCATTAGATTTCATAGACTTTAATTAAAACTATGTCCATAAAAGCAGTAGCCGCCAAGGTTTTCGCCCGTTACATATATGGAAAAACGCAAAAGTGGGTAAACAATCCCATACAAACACAGCAAAAAGTTTTTGACCACCTTATTGCCAAGGCTTCAAACACCAAATTTGGAAAGGACCATAATTTTAATGCTATTTTATCTTTTGAGGATTTTGCAAAGCAGGTACCCATAAGAGATTATGAAGAATTAAAATCATATGTGGATAGGGTAGTTTTGGGAGAAAGGGACATTCTCTGGCCCGGACAACCGGTATATTTTGCAAAAACATCAGGAACCACCTCCGGAGCAAAATACATCCCAATAACAAAAGAATCTATTAAATATCAAATAGAGGCATCTAGAAACGCCATGCTCACTTATATCCATGAAACCGGAAATGCAGATTTTGTAAATGGAAAAATGATCTTTTTACAAGGGAGTCCAGAACTTAAAGAGAAAAATGGAGTTAAACTTGGAAGACTTTCTGGAATAGCTGCTCATTATATTCCTAATTATTTACAAAAGAATAGATTACCTAGTTGGGAAACCAATTGCATAGATGATTGGGAGACCAAGGTAAATGCGGTGGTAGCAGAAACTAAGGACCAAGATATGACCGTAATAGCAGGTATTCCTTCCTGGGTGCAGATGTATTTTGAGAAGCTCCATGAAAAAACCAATCGGAATATTGGAGAGCTGTTTAAAAATTTCGAACTTTTTATTTATGGAGGGGTAAATTATGAACCGTACCGAAAAAAGTTTGAAAAGCTTATAGGGAGAAGGGTTGCAAGTATAGAGCTATTTCCTGCAAGCGAAGGTTTTTTTGCCTATCAAAACGCTCAAAACGATAAGGGACTGTTGTTGCTTTTAAATTCTGGTATTTTTTATGAATTTATAAAAGCGGATGAATTTTTCTCGGAGAATAGGAAGCGTGTTACATTAAAGGAGGTGGTTAAAGGCGTTGATTATGTGATGATTATATCTACCAATGCGGGATTGTGGGCATATAATCTTGGAGATACCGTTCGGTTTACTTCTCTAAGTCCCTTTAAAATAATTGTTTCGGGAAGAATAAAGCATTTTATTTCTGCATTCGGGGAGCATGTAATTGCAAAGGAAGTGGAAGAAGCAATGTTGATAGCCACTGAAAAGACAGGCGCTAGTGTTAATGAGTTTACGGTAGCCCCTCAAATTACACCTAAGAATAATGAACTTCCTTATCATGAGTGGCTTATAGAATTTGAAAAGGAACCTGAGGACATGACTTGTTTTATAGAGACCTTGGACAAAGCATTACGGGGTCAGAATAGCTATTATGATGATTTAATAACGGGAAAAATATTACAGACACTAAAAGTTGCTCCCATAAAACAAGGAGGCTTTAGGGACTACATGAAATCTATTGGCAAGTTGGGAGGTCAAAATAAGGTACAACGCCTATCCAATGATAGAGAATTAGCCGTAAAGCTATTGTGCCACAAACTGCAATAAAAACCAAGCTAAAGGAACTTAAATTTTAATTGTAATTTTGTTCGAAATCCTCATATGGGAAAAACACTAACACCTTCACGTGCGCAAGAATCTACTAATGCAATTGAACGTTTGTACGTTACCATGCGACATTTATTTAATCGAGGGTTTTACAAACCAACCGGAGTTTCTGGCGAAGCCCTTAAAAACTCACTACTGGCGTTAAGACCAGAAATATATGGGTTTGTGGCTGAAGAAAAAGCAGAGTTGAACGGACTTGTTTATGTATTGGAAAGATTGCCGGCCGGGATAGAACAATGTAAATTCATTAATCTTACATCCGATGAGGGTTTTGGAAATTCTCACATGCAACCAATCATTCCCCCAAAACGAAGAAGAAATTGCTATCGGATAGATGATGAGCAAATGAATATTGAGATTACCAGAGGAAGATCTGATATTTATGATATCCTTACGCACTTAACATTCCTTTTCATTGAGTCCGACAAAATTTGTAAACGAGTTCTAATTCCAGATACCGAGCGAACTATTCGCGACTGGTCTAAACTGGAAGCGACCATAAAAAAGGACGAAATAACCCAAGAAGAACGTGAAATAGCCCTAATACATACCGCAAATATTCTAGGAAGGTCTTTTGAAGAAATATTGGATATATACGACAAGTTTAGAACCGACAATGACCCTGAGCGCTTCCTCAAAATAATTTATTGGTTAGGGAAGCTATCCTTGGAAGAAGAGATTACCGGAGAAAAACGCACCATTACATTTAGTTCATTATTACGGGAAAGATTAGGACATCATATACATGGCGAACGTTGGGCCGATAATATTAAAGAAACATTAAAGGCACACAAACTATTGGGGAGACCTATTCATATTATATCTGCTAATATGCATAGTGTTATGAATTCTCTGTTTGCCAAGAAGGCACTTGCATCAGAATACAATAATACCAGTTCACTTGAAATTTATGAGGCCCTAAGTAGTTCCGATAATGCCGAATTAAGAGACAAGGTTAAGAAAGTAGCAGAAGAAAACGGAATGATTTCTTTAAATGATACTTCTGGAACTAATATAGATGTGCAGATTTTTGATGTTGCTAAATTTGGTCCGGGAGTATGTTGTTACGATTTAAATGATGAACCAGATGAAGCAAAACCTATTATATTTGTAATGGATTATGCTTTTGGAGAACAAGCCTATGAAACCATAGATGAACTTTTGAAACCCTTTGAAAGCAAAAAAAAGAAAGCTATATTTCTTAATGTAGCATCCATTTCTATTATGGGTAAGGCAGGTATTTTAGAAGGTGGAAAAGGCGATTTAATGATTCCATCCGCGCATATATTTGAAGGAACAGCAGATAATTACCCATTTAAGAATGAATTATGCGCAGCAGATTTTAAGGGCCATGGATTAAAAGTTTTGGAGGGAACGATGGTTACCGTTTTAGGAACTTCCTTGCAAAACAAGGATATACTACGATTTTTTCACAAATCTACTTGGAATGTAATAGGCTTGGAAATGGAAGGAGTGCACTATCAAAAAGCAATACAATCTGCCTCTAAAATTAGAAAAAGTATCCGTGAAGATGTCAAAGTGAGATATGCCTATTATGCTTCGGACAATCCTTTGGAAACCGGAAGCACATTAGCCTCCGGCGGATTGGGTACTACAGGAGTAAAACCCACATATTTGATTACAGATAAAATTTTAAAACAGATTTTTAACTCATAGTATTATGGCAGATAATCAACCAAATAATCCCCAAAAAAGTTCGGATGAGATAGATTTGGGACAATTGTTCCAAGTACTCTCAGATGGTCTCAACAGGCTATTTAGAGGGTTCTTAAAAATCTTCGTTTATCTTAAAAAAAATGCACTTATTCTTTTACTGTTAATTGTTTTTGGTGCGGGTATAGGATATGGACTAAATCAAATTATTTCCAAAAAAATTAAAACGGAAGTTATTGTTAAGCCACAATTGGAAAGCAAAAATTACTTATACGATGTTGTCTCGGAAATACAAGCAAATATTGAAGCTAAAGACACTATTTTTTTCAATTCCATAGGCGTTAATTTTACTGATTATAATGGCTTAGAGGTCACTATAAATAGAGTTAGCGGGGATGATAGCGGTGAAAGTGATATTAAGTACTTAGAATTGTTACAATCTTTCGAAGACACCGAGGCTATTGCGGATATCGTTAGGGCTGAACTGCAAAACAAAAGCTCTTTTAACCATAGGATAACCTTTTACTACAAAAATCTAGAACAAGGGCAGAACTTCGCTGAAAAGGTTATGGCATATATAAATTCCAACCAGTACTTTGACGGTCTTGTTACTATTTATAGAGCAAATGCAGAGTCACGAATTAATGAAAATAAAAATTTGTTAGCGCAAGTTGATGAGATAATTGTGAATTACTCAAAAAAAATGGCGCAGACGGATGCTTTTTCTGGGAATGAACGTATCATTCTTGACAACCAAGAAACGGTTAATATTACAGGACTCTTAAATTTTAAAAACACTTTAATAAAAGACATTGAGACCAAAAAGGTAGAATTAGAAGAGCGCACAGAGCCTATCAAAGTAATTAATTTTGGAAAACCCCAACAAGTACAAAAAGCTTTTTTCGGAAAGAACATTGTGTTGATTCCTGCACTATTGTTAGCTGTATTTTTTCTTATTTCGTTCCTAAAATACCTCAACAAAAAAGTAACAGAACTCCTATAAAATGGACACTCCTCCAACACACAAAACAATTTTAGTTACAGGAGGCGCTGGTTTCATAGGGAGTAATTTTATTCCATATTTCTTAGAACGCAATCAAGAGTATAGCGTTATTAATCTTGACAAACTCACCTATGCGGGAGATATTTCTAATCTGGATGACCTAGCAGAACCTTTGAGACACGATTTGATTATAGGGGATATTTGCGATAAAAATTTAGTGGCTAGTATATTTGAGGAATATGCAATAGACTCAGTAATTCATTTCGCTGCTGAATCACATGTGGACAATTCTATCAAAACGCCAGACAGTTTCATTAAAACTAATATAGAAGGTACGTTTACACTTTTAGAGGTCGCTAGGAAATATTGGGCATCAGAATATAAAAACAAAAGGTTTCATCATATTTCTACCGATGAGGTCTTCGGCAGCTTGGGAGATAAAGGTTTTTTTACTGAAGAGACCCCGTATGCTCCCAACAGTCCGTATAGCGCTTCTAAGGCCGCCGCTGATTTTCTCGTTAGAAGTTATCATCACACCTATGGTCTTAACGTTGTTACCAGTAATTGTTCTAATAATTTTGGGCCAAAACAACATGACGAAAAGTTGATTCCAACCGTTATTCGGAAAGCACTAAAGCTTGAAAAGATACCTATTTATGGAAACGGTAAAAATATAAGGGATTGGCTTTATGTTAAAGACCACTGCCAAGGCCTGAATCAAATATTTCATAAAGGAATATCTGGAGAAACATATGCGCTAGGTGGAGGAAATGAATATACAAATTTAAGTATAGCAGAGAATATATGTACTTTATTGGATGAGCTGAAGCCAAAGGTTTCAGGCAGTTATAGAGAGCAGATTTCTTTTGTAGAAGATAGGAAGGGTCATGATTTTAGATATGCTATTGATGCATCGAAAACGAAAGCAAAAATTGGATGGGTGCCAATGGAGGATTTTAATACTGGACTTATTAAGACAATTAACTGGTACCTAAACAAATACACTGAGATTTAAAAATGAAAGGAATAGTACTGGCTGGAGGCTCTGGAACACGATTAATGCCCTTAACGTTGGTGATAAGCAAGCAGCTTATGCCTGTTTATGACAAGCCGATGATTTATTATCCAATAGCTACATTACTCATCTCAGGAATACGAGACATATTAATTATTACTACACCCAACGATGCCGCCGTGTTCAAAAAATTATTAGGAGATGGGACCGCATTAGGGTGTAATTTTGAGTATGCTATTCAAGAAAAACCAAATGGTATCGCAGAGGCTTTTTTAATTGGCCGCGATTTTATAGGAAAGGACAAGGTAGCTCTCATTTTAGGCGACAACTTATTCTACGGGACAGGCCTTTCCGCATTACTGCAGGCAAATAATAACCCTGAAGGAGGGGTTGTTTATGGTTATCATGTAAATAACCCAAATAGATATGGAGTTGTGGATTTTGATGCTAATGGAAGAGTTATATCCATTGAGGAAAAGCCTTTAAAGCCAAAAACGAATTATGCAGTTCCAGGCATTTATTTTTATGATAATTCCGTAGTAGAAATTGCACGAAATATAAAGCCAAGCAACAGGGGTGAACTAGAGATAACTGACATCAATAAGGAATATCTTAGACAAGGAAAGCTTCAGGTAAGTGTTTTAGATAAAGGAATTGCATGGCTAGACACGGGTACCTTTAGTTCCCTAATGCAAGCTTCGCAATTTGTGCAATTAATAGAAGAACGGCAAGGGTTAAAAATAGGAGCTATAGAAGAGGCAGCGTATAAAATGGGTTATATATCAAAGGAACAGCTTCACAGGTTGGCTAAACCGCTGTTAAAGAGTGGATATGGTGAGTATTTGATGCAGCTTGCATAAATTAACGCTACTTAGTATTTTCTAAATTTATATTAGGGTCGTTTGGGATTTGTAACTATTTCATTAGATCATCTAGCGCACCAACTAAAATAAGGATTAGGACTTATCTTAGTCGACAATCTTTAAAAAATAGACGAAGCGGAAAAAGTTCAACTTGTTCAGAATAGTAATTATCGTACTTTTGAATAAAAGCTTAAAACAGGTAGTAGAATAGATTTAAGAAAATTCTAAGTTTTAACTTTGATATAAGATTATACGTAACTAAGAAATACAATCAAATGAAAATTACTGCGCTATTACCAATGAAGGGTAATTCTGAAAGAGTGCCTAATAAAAACCTTAAGAATTTTAGCGGTTCTCCACTTTATCATAAAGTGCTAGATAGTTTGTTAGCTTCAAAGTACATCGAAAAAGTTGTCGTAAACACAGACAGTAAAAATATTAGCAAGGATATTGCAGCGAACTATGGTGAAAACGTAATTGTCATAGAAAGACCCGAAGAAATTATTGGAGACCATGTGTCAATGAACAAGGTTATAGCGTATGATATTAAACAGGTAGATTCAGACTATTACTTACAAACCCATAGCACGAATCCTTTACTGAAGACAGAAACCATAGATAATGCCATAGAGACGTTGCTTAAAAGAAAGGATATGTATGATTCTATTTTTTCAGTGACTAGAATGCAAACAAGATTATATGGTTGCGACGGTACGCCCTTAAACCATGATCCGGTAAAATTGATTAGGACCCAAGATTTACCTCCCATCTACGAAGAGAATTCCAATTTGTATATTTTTTCCAAACAGTCTTTTGAAAACTCTGGAGGTAAACGTATTGGTAAAAATGCGCTTATGTTCGAAATTGATAAAATAGAAGCAATCGATATCGATGAACTACACGATTTTATTATGGCTGAATCTCTTTACAAAATACTGCGATGATATTCGATAATATTGATAATTGGGGTACCTATTTTAATACCACAGGTACATTTGGAGAAGTTTTAGATATACTTTCAAAAATCTCTGTAAATACACCAAATGGTGAGTATAGGATAAACGATTCTTGCTATTATAAAGTAATGAGCTACGAAACAAAGATTGAACCAACAATTATTGAATCGCATAAAAGAGAAGTCGATATCCAAATAATATTAAAAGGAGGAGAAGGCATTAGTATATATGATAATTCTGAAGTAGAAATCACATCGCCGTATGATAGCAAAACAGATTGTCAGTTTTACAAGGGTATAAAGAAATCAAATTTAGATTTACGCTTAATGCCCGGTAAAATGGCTGTTTTCTTTCCACAAGACATCCATGGATGCCAATATGCGCTAGATAGCACTACCGAAACTATTAAGAAAATTGTAATTAAAATAGATGAAAAACTTTTTACACACTAAAAGCAATCTAAAAGAGAAGCTTAAAAATAGAGAATTATCATTAGGGTCGTGGTTGACCATACCCCACCAATCCGTCATTGAGATAATGTCATCCGCAGGTTTCGAATGGCTTACTATTGATTTAGAACATTCTGCTATAGACATCTCTACTTTACAAAACCTAGTTGGCCATGTACAGGCGAATCAAATGGAAGCCTTGGTAAGGGTAAGCAAGAACGAAGAGGTAATAATAAAACGTGTAATGGATGCTGGTGCAAACGGTATCATAGTTCCAATGGTAAAGAATGCAGAAGAGGCAAAGCAAGCCGTTTCTTGGGTAAAATATCCACCACATGGCACTAGAGGTGTAGGTCTTTCAAGAGCACAGCATTACGGTATTGCGTTTAATGAGTACAATAAGTGGGTTCAAGAGGAATCTATTGTTATAGCCCAAATAGAGCATATAGAAGGGGTAAACAACTTAGCGGAAATTTTAGATGTAGAAGGTATTGACGGTATTATTGTTGGCCCTTATGATCTTTCGGCATCTATGGGAAAACCTGGAATGTTTTATGACGATGATGTGAAGGAGGTTCTTGCAAAAATAGATAAGATTACATTGGAAAAATCCAAAAACTTAGGTTTCCATGTTATTGAATCTGATTATAAGAAGGTTATTGATAAGCTGGATATGCACTACAATTTCCTAGCATTTAGTTTAGATTTTTTCTTTTTAGGTGATAAGGCTAGAGAACAAATGGAACTATTAAAGTCTAATATTAAGTAATGAAAAAAGTACTGGTTTTTGGAGGCTTTGGATTTTTAGGTTATTATTTAGTAAAAGAACTTTTAACTAGAGGTTTTAGCGTCTCTGTAGCGGATATTTCTGAAAACGAGGAGCTTAAAGGGCAAGTAAATTATACCTATTGTGATATTTTTGATGAAGCACAGGTCAAATCCGTTTTTGAAACAGAAAACTTTAACATCGTCTACAATTTGGCTGGTTTTGCCAATTTAGACAACGCTATCAAGTTCCCTGTAAAAACGATGAACTTGAATGTCATCGGCAATATGTACATTCTGGAACAGTGTGTAAAGCACAAAATAGAGAAGTTTGTTTACGCTAGTAGCGCCTATGCAATGAGTAATAAGGGGTCTTTTTATGGAATAAGTAAATTAGCTTCTGAAAAGATAATTGAGGAATATAACAAAAAGTATGATTTACCTTTTGTAATTCTTAGATATGGGTCTGTTTATTCGCAAAAGGCATATGATAATAACTACATTTATAATTTAGTTAAAGGAGCTGTAAAGGATAAAAAAATAGACCATCATGGAGATGGTATGGAAATACGGGAGTATATACATGCCGCTGATGCTGCAAAATTATCCGTTGATGTAATAGAATCAGATTCATTTTTGAACCTTCATGTTATCCTAACTGGAACGGAACGCATGAAACGCTTGGAGCTTTTCCAAATGATAAAGGAAATTTTAAACGGTGAAGTAGATGTAAATTGCGAAGACACCGGATACCAAAACCACTATAAATTTACGCCATACTCATTTGAGCCCAGTGTAAGTAAAAAATTAACAGCCAACCCACACATAGACATGGGTCAAGGGTTATTGGAATGTATCAGAGCAGTGCATAATAACGAAGAGTAGTTTTTAGAAAGTGAGGAATGCCAATAAAAAATATTTTTTTTGATTTTGATGGGGTTTTAGCAGAATCGGTGAGTGCGAAGACAGATGCATTTAAAGAAATGTACCTGTCTCATGGAGTGGATATAGCTGAAAGAGTGGTTGATTATCACATTAATCATGGTGGAGTATCAAGATTCGAGAAATTTAAGCATTGGGAAAAGGAGTTTTTCGGCAAGGAACTTAGCGACGCTGAACTGGAACAAATGGCGAACAGGTTTTCTGAATTGGTACTACAAAAAGTAATAGATTCTAAAGCGGTTCCAGATTCCCTATGGTTTTTAAAGAAATACGCTAAGACACTTCGGTTTTGGATTATTACAGGAACCCCTACGATAGAAATCAAAAAAATAGCTAAAGCTAGAGGAATTGACCATTTCTTTCTGGGCCTACATGGGTCTCCCGAAAATAAGAGATATTGGTCGGAGTATTTACTGGATACATTCGATTTGAATAGAACAGAAACATTGTTTTTGGGCGATGCTACAACAGATATGGATGCTGCTCAATTCTCACAGCTTCATTTTGCACTACGACATAATGAAGAGAATAAAGAACTTTTTACGGATTATAAGGGACTTGAATTTGAAAGTTTTAAAGAACTAGAAAAGGTCCTGATAGAACAAAAAATGCTACAGTAATGAAAGTTTTACTCACCTCAACTTCATTTCAGGATACACCTGGAAAGCACCAAGAACTTTTAAAGGCGCAAGGCTATGAATTAGACACCCTTAGAGGGCCAATATTGGAGGATGAGCTATTACCAATTATAGGTAATTATGATGCCGTTATTTGCGGAGACGATGAGTATACCGAAAAAGTGCTTCAAAGAGGCTTCAAAGGAAAGCTAAGATATATTTCTAAGTATGGTGTGGGACTAGATAGAATTGATTTGGATGCTGCAAAAAAACTTGGCATACCAGTTACCAATTGCCCCGGGGTAAATCAAGTATCGGTTTCTGAACATGTACTAGCACTGTTGTTTACATTTGAAAAGAATGTACATCTACAATACAATTCCACAAAAGAAGGAAGCTGGAAACGATGGGTTGGTAATGAAATCCAGGGGAAAACAATAGGCATAGTCGGTTTGGGGGCCGTAGGTAAGGAGCTCGCAAAAAAGTCCATGGCATTGGGTATGCGGGTTTTCGCTTTCGATATTTTCAAGGACAAGGATTTCTTAACGACGCATGAGGCTATTAATTTTGTGTCCAGTTTAGATGAAATCTACGAACACTCAGATGTGATTAGCCTCCATTTACCACACACTTCTCAATCGCAACATATGATAAGTGAAGAGGTTATTTTTGAAAAGTTTAAAAGAAATCCAATATTAATTAATACCTCAAGGGGCATGTTAGTAGATTCGAACGCATTAATAAAAGGCCTAAAGAAAGGGAGGGTTAGAGGCTATCTAACCGATGTTCTAGCGCATGAGCCAATGTTGGATGACGAGGTGTTAAAAGGGGTAGAAAACATTATTATAACTCCTCATGTGGGCTCAAGGACCTTTCAAAGTGTAGAAAGACAAGGGACCATGGCGGTAAACAATCTTATCGAACTTATCAAATAAACCTAGTATAAAGACTAAAGTTGGTATTTGGATATAACCTGCCATTGATTACCATCGTAAACGATAGTTATCGCTTCGCCATCTAATAATTCAAAAGTTTTCTTGTTATTTATTGTAGTTGAGTTTGACCGTATTTCTAGAGCATTGGAACTTGTTCCTGTATTTTTAATAACCAACTCTCTGCTAATTTCCTCTTCAGTGGTATTGATTGTTACAAAACGCTTTCCTTCGTCGGTATTTACTAACACGTTGCGTATTTTTTTATTAGTTTCTACATTGGAAGAAGTTATAGTAGTGCCAAATTTAACGCCTGCCATTTGTGTAATACCCTGTTGTGCGGATATGTGGTTTCCCACCTTTGGATTGGTAAAGAAATCATAGGAACTTCCATTTCCAAAACCCTGCATACTTGGTTTTCCGTTAAACGTTCCTATCCCTACCTTGCCAGAGTTAAGGTTTCCAAAAACACCTTGGTAGCTTTCCATATAGTGCCTGTTGTTTGTTTTACCACTTTCCGATCCAAGCCCCAAAGTTTGGCGACCATATCCCCGGCCTATTTTCATCTCTGGATCAAGAATCAAGTTCGTTTTTGCCTCAACAATCTCAAAATCATTTTTAACACCACTAAACTTAGAGTTTATAATTTCAGCATTAATCACATTTTTACCAACGCGAATCCCTGTTAGAATTCTATTGTTCGCCCGTATAAAACTTTCTTTAAAAATAAAATTTGTCGTGTTCTCAACATCTACAGCAATTTGCCCTTCGGATGCGCTAAAGCCTCCTGTGATAAACGGGGCATAGAAAGCGATAAGGTCATTGTCAAAATCACCACTTAAATCACTGGTAATTCGTATTTGAGATTTTCCGTTATTTCTTCCGTTTCCTTCAAAAAAGGTAGAATAAGAAGAAAAATTGGTTAAATCTTCCAACAATAATCCTTCATTGCGGCAGCCTTGGATTACGCCGCCAAATAGTTTTAATCCAGTAGAGGAGTTCGTATTGCTTTTGGTGAATTTTGCCCCTACGGTACAATTCTCGATTTTAAAGTTCTTAAAATCGGTGTTTGTAGCGTTGTAACCTATAATACCGTAACGAGAGGCATTATATATAAAAAACGAATCAAAACTTGTGGTGTAACAATTTTCTAGTTGAATACCAATTCCGCCACCTTCTATAATAATGTTTGATATACCACTATTCCTATTTACTTGGTTTAAGTTCAAGGCAATGGAACTAGGGTGGTATTGTCTAATAAATAAGTCCTTGATTTTTAAGTCAAACTTTTCTTCTGGGGAACTAAAATCCAAAAAGGCTTCATCGCCGTGATAATCCAAGTAGGTTTTACCGACACCATCACCGTAGATTTCAACACCTATGCTAGAGAATATACCTTTTTCAAACCTCCAATTACCAGAGGGAACGTATACTTTACCTACATAAATATCCCATTTGTTATCCGACCGCAACTCTGTGCTTGTTAATATAGCGGCATCAATTGCTGCTTGGAGCGCAGCTGAATTATCCTTGTTGTCAATGGATGCGCCAAAATCTTCAATATTGAAGATAGTAGGACGAATTAAATCTTTGAATTCTTGAGAAGTCTCGTTAATCTTATCTCTTTGATTATTACTTAACCCTTGGTTGACGCTATCAGTTCCAGAATATATATAGAAGAAAGCCCCGAGGATAAGAATCAGTAATAGGATTAAAAGGTATTGTTTTTTCATATTATAAATTCTAAAAAGCAAATATATAAAGACAAAGATTCTAAAAGGAAGCTATCTTTGAATATGTGTACTAATAAACCGCTTCTATTTAATTGAAATCAAAGTTTAAGCAATGTTTAACCACTATTGATTACTTTTGAATTTCAAAAAATAAAATCCTTAAACATTTATAAACACACTGCTTTCCATAATTATCAACCACCTTTACATGCCCCAAGTATTAAATGAAGTATAGAAAAGACATTGATGGTCTGCGGGCTATTGCCGTTCTACTCGTAGTATTTTGTCATTTAAATATTGATGGATTTACTGGCGGATTCCTAGGAGTTGATATCTTTTTCGTTATTTCTGGTTTTCTGATTACATTTAATATCACGGAAAAACTAACTAAGAACAGTTTTTCGTTTAAAGGTTTTTATCTAAATAGGATAAAAAGAATAGCACCGGTTCTTGTTGTCATTCTATTGGTCTTAACGATTTTCAACATATTTGTGCTGCTTCCTGATGCGCTAAAGAATTATTTTGATTTTCTCCCTTATGCTGTTATTGGTCTTGGAAATTATGCAGCTGCTAATCTTGGACATGGTTATTTCGATGCTTCAGTGGAAAGATATCAGTTGTTGCATACTTGGTCTTTAGGAGTTGAAGAACAATTTTATTTGTTGGTCCCGATTCTATTTTTTCTTATTTGGAAAATTAAAAGTATAAAATCAAGGAAAATACTGATTACAATTATCTGGATTTTATCTATTGTCATTAGCATCTATTTTGTAGAATTTACTTCAGAAGCTAAGCTTAATTATTATTTATTACACACTCGGTTTTTTGAAATCTTTACGGGTTCAATGTTAGCAGTTTTTTACAAGGATATGCCTAAACTATCCTCTAAATTAGTGATAAACGCATGTTATATTATTGCGATTGCAGCAATTTTTTACCTGTCTTTTCAGTATGGGGATAATAGCTCTTGGCCTGGCATCAACGCTTTAATTGTTTCATTGGTAACAGTGTTCCTTTTATATTTGGGTAAAGAGGGGCATATATTTTCAAAAGTTGGTGCTATTTTAAGACTAGATGGACTTAGATTTCTAGGTAAAATATCATATAGTTTATACTTATGGCATTGGATAATTATTGCCACATTAGTAGAGTTGGGATATAACATGGACAAATTCTCCCTATTTGACAAAATATCCCTTTTGGGCATAATTATTATACCGTTATCCTACTTGAGTTGGAGGTATATTGAAAATATATTCAGATATCGTTTTGTTCTCAAATTTGGCCCATCATTCGTTATTTGGGTAGTACTTCCATTAACATGTTCAGTCATGTTGTTAAAAGCCCAGGAGTTAAACCCCTCGTTTTTCTACAGTGAAGAGCAAATAGATAATACGTCATATAAGTTCAGTTTTGAAAACAGCCCCCATTTAAGGATCAGGAAAAACCTTCATTCTAAAGATTTAAGAAAAAAATATAAGGGTTCTGAGTATTTTGTTGGGGATTACAGTTCAAGATTGAAAAATTTGGGTGTTAACGAATTGGATATTAAATCTGCAGAAGTGCTTGTTTTGACGAATTCACATTTTCATGCATTTAAGAAGTTTATAGATACCCAGTTAAAAAATGAAAATCTAGTTGGCCATGTTTTACATGAAAGTAATCCAAAAATATATGGCCATTCAGGAGCTGAGAAGTTTTATAGGATGCTACTAAAGGATAAGAAATTTTTAGTACTATGGGTAAGACCTAAAATGATGAAACTGGGAGATTCCGAGATAGATTGGCATTTTTGGATGGTAGAAGAAGCATTGAAATTAGGAGTACAACCTATTGTATACATAACGGGAATAGAAATGGAAGCTGAACAGGAAGCCCGTAAATATATTTACCAGGAAAAACTCTTCAATAATAAGGCCCAGGAAGTTGGCAATAAAAGCAAACTGTACTCTAATATTACGGACTTATCTTATAATCAAAAATTATTCGACAAGTTTGGAACCAAAGTAAGATGGGTTGATTTTAAACCTCTAATGTGTGATTACCTTACTTGCCAACTATGGTCTAAGAATCAGTTTGCGTTGTTTGACAAACATCATATTACAAGAGGAGTTGGAGCGAAATTAGGGGAAGAATACACGATTATAAATGGCAATGTTTTTTCTAAAGAATGGTATCAACCTCCTATCTCAATAAACGGAGATATGTTTAGTGCCTCCAATGATAATCAGAGCATAAGGAAAGGCAATATTTCGATTAATGAGAAGGGCTACGATTTGGAATATAATCTTAAAACCAATAGAATTTTAATAAGTAAAGAGTTTGATTCTTTACTTGACCCTGATAGTATGTACTTTTTTCATGTTTTCCCAGAGGAGATTAATGATCTTCCCGAAAATCGACAAGCACATGGTTTTGAAAATTTAGATGTTAAGGGTAACAAGCTTACTTTGTTCAGGAATGGTAAGGTTATATTTTACGGTAAAAACACCATTCCTACTTATAAAATCAAATATATTAAAGTGGGGCATTTTAAACCAAAAGGCAAGAAATATTTTGAAACCACATTGTAAAAGGTAGATACGCTTAACTCAAAATGTATATTTAGGTCATGTCCAATAATAGTTATACGTCTAAACGAGTATTTAGAAAAGCCTTATTCAATATTGGCTTTCAGATAGTGCCTATAGCTGCTGCCCTTATTCTTACGCCCTATTTAATAGAAACTATGGGAAAGGATTCTTGGGCAAAATATTCAATTGGAGTAAGTCTCGTATTTTTATCCAATTACTTCTCTTTTGGAATTGGCCCTACTTTAAACAGAAGGGTTTCCGAAATAATTGGATTAAAGCAGAACCATAGAATTAAGGAAGAATTAAAGGAGTGTGTTTCCTTTTCTTATCTCTTGGGGACTGTCTTTTTTATCATCCTTCAAATCGTATTGTACGTGGCTTACAGGTCGCAAAGTTTTAGTGTTCTGCAAAGTGCTTTGGATTATACTTTTTTCTTCATTATACTGAGTGTGTTCTTAATGGCTTTTATTCTTATTCCTTATAGATCGTTGTTAGAGTCTTTCAGCGACTTTTACTTTTTGGCTATTGCTAGGGCAGTAACTGCAGCGATGTTGTTCTTGATTCCCTTTGTCTATATATACTTTTCTAAAATTTCACTCAGCGGTATTGCCACGTCACTTTTCATCGTGTACATACTGCTTTGTTTTCTATATTTTTTTAGAATAAAGAGGTATCAAAAAAAACTTTCTTTTGACGTGTATGGACCATTCAATTGGAACGTTATACAGCGAGTTTTTAAGTTTGAAATAGGCTTTCTGAAAGAAACGATTTGGTTTAGTATTTTCTTTTTAACATCAGCGTTCGTGCTCTTCTTTGATCGCTTCTATTACCCAATTTTTTTTGATACCAATATCATTTCAGATCAGGTGACCATGTTGGATTTGTTCAATAGGGTCGCTATTATTACGGGCACTATTTCTTTGGTTTACTTTTCTGCGATTTCTGTCTGGTATCAAGAAAAAAATATCGTCAGAATAAAAAAGAGTTTAAGGTTACAGCTAATCGGTGTAGGCGGGTTGTTTGTTTTTATTTTATTATTTTCAAATTTCTTTTTAGACGATATTTTAAAATGGTGGTTAAGAGCAAGTTTTTCAGACTTTATATATGAAAATGCCTTTCACTTGCTTTTCGGAGCATTGATGATCAATTATACAATTCTTTTCATTCGACCATTACAAGCAATAGGAAAAATAAAAATAGTGAGTATTTGGTTATTAGGCACGACCTCCATTTACTTAATTATTGTACTTTTTTTAGGAGTATACAGAGCAATAGAATATCATTATGTTGCATTTGTTATAAAAGCTATGTTGGATATGATTATTCTTGTAACATTGTTAAGAAGAAATAAGATTTTATGATAGATAGGGTTTTAATATATGAGGTTCACTATTCTAATTTCAATAGGTATGTAATTCCCCTAGCGGAATATTTGGTTGGTAATGGAATTGCCAAACACGTTGTTATGGTTCATGATTCTTTTACAGCGCATGAAAAAATTAAAAGTGTGGCCGACGAGCGAATAGAACTTGCTGAGGTTAGTAAGGAATACATGGGGTTAAGCGCCAAAGACAACTCGAATACTATTTTTTTTAATTACAGTTATAGAATCACAGATTTATATTGGACCTACAGATCAAAAAAAATAGGGATTCGTACATACCAACTTCAACACGGTATGTACGCTGAGTTTTTGGAAAGAAGCTTCCTAGGTTATTTTTCTGCGATGAATAGAAAGCTAGTTTATTTGAAGTATATGTTTTCTTTCTTGTTTAAAGGAAAAGCAGCTATTTTCTTGTATTTGCTTAATAAGGATTTTATGAAATCCTTTAAGATTAACGAGTATTTGGAGAGCAAAAAAAAGAACCAATTGGCAGAAGTACAGTCCGACCATCTATTTGTTTGGGGGAATTACTGGCAAGAGTGGTTTATTAAAAACCATTATTATAAAAGTACAGAAAGCTTTACGACCATAGGAAATCCTGATTATCACACCTTCATTAAAAACAAGAAGGCAGAAAGAAACGAAAATCAGGTTTGTTATATTGCTCAGACTTTTGTGGAAGATGGTAGAATGGAAAAAGCGGATTACAAAGCTGTAATAGATGAGCTAGCAGATGCTTTTAAAACGCGATTAGTCATAAAACTACACCCTAGATCCGATAAAACTATTTTTGAAAAAGTTCTTGAGAATGGTGGTGAAATAACCTATAATTTTCCAATATCGGGCTTTTATGTAGGCCACTATTCTTCTTTACTTGCATTAGCTGCAAACGAAAACAGTAAAGTATTTCTATTAGAAATTAACAACGAGGAAATTCCTGAATATTTTAAAAACTCTGCAGATGGGGTTTTTACAACGATGTCAACTTTGGTCTCCGCCTTAACGCAAAACAATACCTCGTCTGCTTCCAAAGAGATATCCTATTATTTTGAGAATAAAGAGCAACATCCTTTTGAAATAATCGCTGATAAGATTACTAGTCTAACTTAAAACCATAAGGTTTAATGGAAATTTATAAACCAATACTACTTCAAGGCATTTCAATTTGCGCTTTATTGGTGTTCTTTATATTTTCTGTCCTTAAAAAATCATTTGTGCTAAAAGCAGTTGCTTTAGGCACATTACTTATTTTAATACTTGTTGTATTTATAAACAGAGACTATGGTGCAAATATTGATTTGCCGCTCTATATGGATTTTTATAAATATAATGTTGCCTTCGCTGACATATTCATCTCTAAGACCGCTTGGAAAGGAGATTTTTTGTTTTTTGGATTAATGCCTATATCCCACATTTTGGGCTTAGGGAAAGAGGACTACATTACATTTCAGTTAAGTCTAAGTATCACACTTACTTTCCTTGCTTATTTTTTATTTTTTAAAGACTCAAGGGCCCTAGTTTTTTTAGCATTATTTTTTATGCTTAACAGCTCTTCTTTTTATCTCATACAGGGTAATGTAATTAGGCAAGGACTCTCCTCCTCACTTTTGTTATTGGGAATTTGTGCTAATACGGGGGCTAAAACAAATCTTTTTAAGGCAATGGCCTTTTTTAGTCATAAGGGAAGTTTATTCTCTTTTTTATCAGTTTTTTTGAATTACAGGAATAAGACGCGGATTTTAATTCTATCGCTAGCTCTCTTGATTGGATACTTTTCGATTTTTGTACACATCATTAATTTGTTCCCGCTACCTGAATTTATTGCTACTAAGCTTGAGTTTTATTCATCGTTTGAAAGGGCTTCCTCAAATTCCTTGATAAAATTAGCACTATTGATTTGCTTTAATATATTGTTCTTGTTTTTTAGGAATATCAATGTAGCATATGAAAAAGCATACTCATTTTTCTTTGTTTTTTCCGTTGCTGCCTTATTGTTGTTTAGATTTGATGGTATGTTTTCGCGACTTGTACTTTATACCGATATTTTTATTCCGATACTCGCTGTAGGATGTATACAGCAGTTTACGCTTAAAAAGAACAAAGTGATTGCGACCTTGGTAATGATAGGCTTAAGTTTAGCGTACTCGATTTATGTATTCAATCACGAATCCATTGTTTTTAACATGGGAGCATATTTTTCAATCTAGGTTCTATGAAATTTAGGCTAAGTCCCGTTGTTTCTTTTCTGATTATCCTTTTGGTCCCGGGATGTGAAAGAACTTCTGATACCACGAATCAATTTATTACGGATTTTTTAAACCAGAAATCTGTTCAAGTGTACAAAAGTGAAATCCAAAGGACAAGAGTAAATTTTTTCCCTAAGTCCAAAACTTTGGTTTATAGTTTTTGGAAGAAGGAAATATTTAATAAAAATGGAGATTTATTCTTACACCTTTATTTAAAGAACTCGGCCCTTTTACCAGAATCCAGAAAGGAACATGGCTTCATTAACCTTTCCATCAAAAACGAAGATATACTAGTTATGGATTCTTTAAATTTTTATATGCTAAAGGACCTTAGCTCATACGGGGAATTAGATAGTTTTAGTACGGGACAATACATTGGCACTAAGAGAACCTGGTATGCGAAGCACCAAATTAAATCAGCCCCGCAAAAAAACACCGAAATAGTAAAGAACAAGCTAAGTATACCTAATAATGCCAAAGGGCAGATTGCCGTACCAGCTAATAAGATGTCATTTATAAACCATCTGGTGGTTACGGATGCCATTCCTATTTTTAACGAGAAAAATGCTTTGAATATATTTTTGAGCCAAGAGAGTCTTGAGATGTATCTTACGTTTAATCTAGAGGCCGAATTTTTCAAGTACAAATACAGTCTTAGTTTTTTTGAAGAAATGGAAGGCGGTCATGCTTTAGATCAAATACCACTCTTTAACCAGAACACATTAAATTTAAACTTGGCAAACAATAAAGTGTCAGCAGTAAAAATTAAAGTTCCAAAGCAAGCCAAACGAATGGCATTATTACGTGAAGAATCTGGAAAGCCTACAGTGCTTTTTAGCACCTATATCGATTAGTATTTGTTAATAATTTGCACAGAATTAGAAAATGAAAAGTGTTGGGGTATTTGGCAGATTGCATGTATTGAGTTTATCAATGGCATTTTGCATTGGCCTTTTGCCATGGAGTGAGAAATGGAATACAATAAGCATAATTGTTCTTCTTACAGGGGTTTTGTTGGATATTGCCTTTAAGAAGCAAAGGTATAGGTTGGATTTAACGAAATTTTTTATAGGTGCTGGTATTTTTTTTGTTGCGCTTGCTTGGCTTCCTTTTTCGGATGACCTAAGTACTGGCTGGTCATACTTAGAGCGTATTTTGACGGCATTGTTCTTTCCTTTGCTGTTCTCGCTTGTGGTTAAGTATTATGCATTAGACTTACGATATATCTTTTTTGCCTTTTTGTCTTCATGCTTTATTAGATATCTCTATTTTTTAGTAGGCTTTCTTGATTTTGAGCTCCTATTCATCCTAGATTATTGGAAAGAAATTCTCATCCAGTTTAATCAGTTTTTCAAGGAAGAAGCGTTACATCCATCTTATTTTTCTATGTATTTAGGTTTTTGTTCGATTATTTGTTTTTACTTTTTTAGAATGACAAAATCTTCGGGCCTAAAACTATTTTGGATTATATCCTTGTTTGTATTTCTTTTGATAAATCTCTCCTTAGCTTCAAAAATGCCGTTCGTTGCTACTATTGTTGCACTTGTTTTTGGGTTGTTTTTTCATGTATATAAAACAACTGGTGTTAGGGGAAAGAAAAGATATTTAGCGGTGTTAACAGTAGGGATAGTGATATTTGGAATTTACGTTTACAAAGTACCTAATGCTATCAAGCAAGATATAGGGAATTACTATGATTATTTTTTTGAGAAGGATTTGGAAAATGCATTTGACTATGGTCAATACGGCACAACCTATTCTTTGGATACTTGGAACAAGACCAATAGGATACATATTTGGAATTCAAGTATCTCCATATTAAAAGCTAATTTTTTATTTGGTGTAGGCACTGGAGACATAAGTAATGAATTGAACAAACAGTACATATTTGATAATCAACCCTATTTAGCTACTAAAGACGCCAATACCCACAATCAATATTTAGACTATTTGATTAAGTTTGGCATGTTTGGTTTTGCCGTACTGGTATTTTGCTTTTATGCCTATGTTAAAAAAGCCCTTGACACATCTAATTTTACATATTTGATGTTTTTGATTTTAGTTCTTACCTGTATGTTAACTGAAAATATCTTGAGCAGGCAATTGGGTATTGTTTTCTTTTTTTTCTTCCAAAGTTTGTTTTTCTTTTTGGGAAGTAAAGATTTCAAAACGGTTTCTGGAGAAAAAGGATGAGTAGTGTCTGCAAACACTATAGAAACAGCAGAGGTATTATTGAAATTAAACTTAACTTTGACAAAGAAAATTTAATTAAAAAGAAGATACATCTTACGATACAAATCTTAGTTGAGGATATCGATTGAAAAGACATGTAAGGTAGAAAACTGTCGTCAGATTTTAGTCGTAAATTATGCCAGATTGTGGTTTTTGCAAAACTAAAAGCAAGTATGACCAGAATATAACGTATTAATTCGATGAGTCGTTTCAAACGTTCCAATCGTTAAATTTTAATAAATAATAGATTCCATTTGTAATTTTATTGATATACATTATTACAATTGGCGCTGAAACATTTAGTATAAAATAAGTAAAATGGCCAGACGCTCTATATTAAACTCACTAGAACGTAAATTCATTCTTTTAATAGGAGATTTACTTATAGTCATAGCTAGTCTGAATTTTTTTGTTCTAGATGTTATAGATATACAATTTGTTTCTGTTAAACTAAATGTGGTCGTATTTAGCTTTGGGACCTTATCTTTCTTTGCGCTATCTTATATTTTAGACTTTTATAATTTACAAAGAACATTAAAACGTAAGTACGTAGTGTCCCAAGCCCTATATATTACAGCTTTGTTCGTGTTAACTGTATTTATCTTCACACTAATACTTTTTGATGCAAGCTTTTGGATAAAGTATCTTCTAATATTTTTATTATTGACACCCATCGAAGTTGCGTTGTGGCGACTTTTTTTCGTGAATGTTTTTAGGATTATTCCTACTACAAGAAATGTTTTGTTCATTTATGATATGGAGAATCAGTCTGAAGTTAAGGATGTGACCAATATTATTGATGGAGGTGATGAGGAAACATTTTATAGGGTGAAATTAACCTACAATATCAATCAACATATTCCCATAAGAAAGAATTTTTTAAAGGCTACGGATAAGATAGATTCTTGGATTCTTAATGTTAAGAACTACAACGACCTTCCAGAAGATATCGAGAAGATGATTCTAAAGAGTATTCTAAAAGGGAGGGAAGTTATATCGTTTACCTCTTTTTATGAGAACACGTATGAGGCTTTACCCATACAATCCCATAACGATAGTTTTTATGAGATACTCCAGCTTAGGAATAAAAAAATAAGGTATTTACAGACTATTTTCGGCTTTAGCATTAATTTTACTTTGGCATTGTTTGTAGGTGTTGTCTTTTTATTTTGCACTCCTTTTGTATGGTTTTGTAACCTATTCTTTAATAGAGGCCCTTTGTTTTACACCCAAAAAAGGGTAGGCTTACATGGAAAGGAGTTTAAGATTTACAAATTTAGGTCTATGGTTGTGGATGCTGAAAAGACAGGTGCTAAAATGGCAACAAAAAACGATGCAAGAATTACCCCGTTTGGAAGAATTTTAAGGGCATTTAGGATAGACGAATTACCTCAAATTATATCAGTTGTAAAAGGTGATATGCAATTTATAGGGCCTAGGCCAGAGCGGAAAGTATTCGTAAACCAACTTAACGACCGTGTGCCTTTCTATGCTGCTCGGCATTTAATCCGTCCGGGTATCACCGGATGGGCACAGGTGAAGTATAAGTACGGGGAGAACTTGGATGATTCTATAAAAAAGCTGGAATACGACTTATATTATATTAAAAATAGGTCTATTACCTTGGACATTAGAATAGTATTCAAAACGATAACAACGGTGCTGTTTTCTAGAGGAATGTAACATGGAGAAAATATTAATTACTGGCGCAGCAGGTTTTTTGGGATCACATTTGTGTGATAGGTTTATCAAAGAAGGTTATCATGTCATTGGTATGGATAACTTGATTACCGGGGATCTTAAAAACATAGCCCATCTATTTCCTTTGGAACATTTTGAGTTTCACCATCATGATGTGTCCAAGTTTGTTCATGTATCTGGCAAACTGGATTATATTCTACACTTTGCTTCTCCGGCAAGTCCAATAGACTATTTAAAGATTCCGATACAAACACTCAAAGTAGG
>CBDUKC010000002.1:0-40750 GCA_965367705.1 uncultured Maribacter sp.
AAAGGTGTAAACTATAAGTGCGTTCAAATTATACTCATAATCTATGTCTTGCCAAAAGGAACTTTATCTACAGGGACTTCTGCAATGAATTACACCCAAGATACAGCACCTATGTTTTTCTTCTTACCAGTATCGCCCTATCACTTTAGGAATTGAATAAATTCCCTTCTTGGAATCTCTATTGCTCCCAAACTTGCTAAATGATCCGTATACAATTGGCAATCTATAAGTTGGTAATTTTTTTCTTCAAACTCAACCGCTAGTTTTATAAAGGCGAATTTAGATGCGTTGTCCTTTAGACTAAACATACTTTCACCACAAAATATGGTGCCTAAATCTACACCATACAACCCACCAACCAACTCATCATCCTCCCATACTTCATAAGATTTAGCAAAACCTAGGTCATGTAGGCTCAAATATGCTTTTCTCATTTCTTCTGTGATCCATGTTCCTTCTTGGCCTTCGCGCTTTACTGTAGAGCAATGTTCCATCACGGTTTCAAAACAGGTATTGGTGGTTAACCTAAATTTTTGGTCCCGTAGCACTTTTCGCATACTTTTAGAAATTTTAATATTTCCCGGAAATAGGACCATTCTTGGGTCTGGGCTCCACCAAAGAATTAAAGAATCTTCATTGAACCAAGGGAAAATACCATTTTGATAGGCCAAAAGAAGTCGTTCCGGAGAAAGGTCTCCACCAACGGCTAAAAGGCCTTCCTCATTCGCCTGTTCTACATCAGGAAACACCAACATATCCGAAAGAAATGCAATAGACTTATGTGGTCCTCTTTTACCCACTACGTTTTTATTTACAAATTAACTAAAAGCTAAAAAAACAAAAAACTTGTTCCACCTCTTAAGCCAAACAAGTTTCATAGTTCCAAATAAAACACAAACAGATGTAAACAAATCCATTTACTGAAGATTTTACAACCTCCTTTTAAAATGGAAGGTCATCGTGGTCTTCCTCGTTTAGGTTATCTGCAGGTTCAAATGCTTCCATAGGCGGAACAGGAGGCATTCCAGCAGCAGGTGCCTGTTGTTGTAAACTTTCTATTCGCCATCCTTGAATAGAATTAAAATACTTTACTTCTCCTTGTGGATTGGTCCATTCTCTTCCCCTAACATTGATGCCGACTTTAACATCTTGCCCAATACCATAGTTATTTAGTAAGTCACATTTATCCTGTACGAATTCTACTAAAATATGCTGTGGATATTGCTCATCTGTAGTGATTACCAATTCTCTTTTTCTAAATCCGTTGTTCCCAAAAGTTTTGGTTTCTCCAACTAACTTTACTTTTCCTTCTAATTCCATTTTTAACGCTCTTTTAATCAATCCAGAATCAAAAGTACATAAAATGATGCGGTAATAAAACTAACACACTGGAATACAACACAACAATTATTTACAAATTAGGTTATCTTTAATAATAGAAAACAATTGGATGAAATTTAACCCCAAAAGCAAGACTTCTACTATCTTTCTTCTTATAGGATCCTTTATCGTGGTTAGTCTTATTCTGTGGAATACCAACAGTTTTTTTAAAACCTTTAAAGAAGAGGAGCGTCTTAAAATGGAAATATGGGCTACAGCGCAGTCCGAGTTCTTACAATCCTCTGAAAACGTTGAGCTTGGGAATCTTCATCTTCGCGTGTTCCAAAACAATACGTCTACCCCAATGATACTTATAAATAAGGATAGTTCTATTCGTGTAAACAACATCCCAAAAGAAAAAACAACGGACTCCGTATACATCCAAAAAAAATTAAAACAGTTCCAAAGTGAGAATACGCCAATATCGGTAGACCAACAAGGTGAGCATCTAGCTACTTTGTATTACGGTAATTCCGAAGTATTGAATAAGTTAAAATACTATCCAATTGCCCTTTTATTGATTATTCTTCTTTTTGGAACGGTTATCTATTTTCTTTTTAAAACCAATAAATCCTCTGAACAAAATAAGCTTTGGGCAGGGATGGCTAAGGAAACTGCACACCAAATAGGAACACCTTTATCCTCTTTACTAGGCTGGAACGAATTACTAAAGACCGAAAATATAAATCCGGATATTACCAAAGAGATAGAAAAAGATATTGATCGACTACAAACCATTACAGAACGTTTTTCTAAAATTGGTTCATTGCCTAAATTGGATACCATGGATATTGTTCATGAGACCGAGATAGCCTACGAATATTTAAAGCGAAGAAGCTCTAAGCTTATTCATTTTTCCTTTACAAGCCAAATAGAAACATTGCCCGTACTATTAAACAGCTCTTTATACAATTGGACCATAGAAAATTTAGTTAAAAACGGAATAGATGCCATGCGCGGTAAGGGTAGTATCGCCATAGAGATTGTTCCTGACGGGAAATTTGTAAATATTCTCATAGCAGATACTGGAGGCGGAATTCCAAAAAGCAGCTTTAGCACTATTTTCAACCCAGGTGTTACGACAAAAAAAAGAGGTTGGGGATTAGGATTATCACTTGTTAAAAGGATTGTAGAAGAATACCATAATGGAAAAATAAAAGTACTTTCGTCTGGCAAAGAGGGTACAATCATGCAGATATCCCTAAAAGTAGTAGCATAATTATGGCAAAAGAAAAGTTAGTAGTTATTAAAGAGGCGAACCTGACGAATAACTGTCCGGAGTGTTTTAACCAAGACTTGAACCTTAGCTTTTTTCAAAAACACACTTATGGCCGTTTCTTTCATAAAACTACAGCGACAGTTACTAATAAACTAGTGTGTAATAAATGTAAATCCACTATCTATCCTATAAGTTGGACAGAAGATATAGAACGGATGTTCAACTACTATCAAAAAACCGTAGTTGCAGAGAAAAAATCTTCTAAACCTACCGTGTTTTTTTATGTTCTTATTTTGCTGTTAATAGCCTTGGTAGCGGGAGGAATTTACATTCTTTTAGCAGGGCCTATTGAATATTAGCACGAATACTTTTGGCTATTGCTTCAAATTCTTCAGGAGTAAGTTTTGTTTTATGTTGAAATCTAGCATCTTCCATAGTATTTAAAGGAATCAAATGTACGTGCGCATGAGGAACCTCCAACCCTATAACGGTTATTCCTACGCGTTTACAATCAATGGCCGCAGCAATAGCCTTGCCCACTTTTCTAGAAAAAGCCATTAACCCTGTAAAATGAGCCTCTTCCATATCTAAAATTTTATCTACTTCAATTTTAGGAATACACAAGGTATGGCCTTTAGCGTTTGGATTAATATCCAAAAAGGCAAAAAAGTCATCATCTTCCGCAATTTTATAACAAGGAATATCTCCGTTTATGATTTTCGTAAAAATGGTTGGCATATTGTTTACTTTAAAATAAAAAAATCCCATCCTTTTAAGAATGGGATTAAATATACCAAAATAACTAGTGCTATTCCCTTGTGATTTCTATAATCTCTAATTTCAGACTTCCACTAGGAACAGCTATTTCTGCCACTTCACCCACTTTTTTGCCCAAAAGACCTTTTCCTATGGGAGAGCTAACGGAGATTTTACCTGTCTTTATATCCGATTCACTTTCAGCTACCAATTTATATTTCATCTCCATGCCCGTAGTTTGATTTTTCAATTTCACCGTAGACAAAACTAGTGCTTTGGTAATATCCAATTGCGATTCGTCGATTAATCGTGCATTGGCGAGAATCGCCTCCATTTTAGAAATTTTCATTTCTAATAGACCCTGCGCCTCTTTTGCGGCATCATATTCGGCATTTTCGGAAAGATCTCCCTTATCACGAGCTTCGGCAATGGCCTGTGAAGCCTTTGGCCGCTCAATATCCCGCAATTGGTTTATTTCGTCCTTTAATTTTTTGAGTCCCTCCGCGGTGTAGTAAGATACGTTACTCATAACATCGTCGTTTAATAAATAGGAAAATCCTCTGCACACGCCTTATTTACAGGCTTTTTTAGAGAGGATTTAACGCAAAGATACATATTTTTTACGCATTTTTGTATGCATTTTGTTAAAACCGTAGTTAGTCATGAAACGTATTTACCTACTCCTTGTCATCGGTGTTTTGTGCTCCTGTGAGAGCGAACGCACAAATAGAAATCCCTACTTGCAAGAGGTGGGTTTTCGTTTCGAAGTTAACCTGAACTTACCCCTTTACAGCCCCTTAACAAATACTGGGACTGCCGTACTTGTAAGGTCTGACGGTGTTGGAACCCGTGGTGTATTCGTTATCAATACCGGGTTCAACCAGTTTAGAGCTTTTGAGGCCAGTTGCCCCAATCATGCGCCCAATAGTTGTTCTACAATGACTTTTACAGGGCAGGTGGCCACCTGCTCTTGTGAAGATTATGAATACAGTTTGTTTACGGGCCAACAATTCAATAGACCCGATGACGGCAATCGCTATTATGATATGCTAGAATACAGAGCCACCTTTAGTGGGGAAACTGTAAGTATTTCTAATTAAACCAACCCAGAAACCACCAATTCCTCAACCTCAAAAGAACGCTCCTCCAACTTATTTTCCAGTAACCAATCCAAGTACTCTTTAACTTTTTGGTAATCCATAACACCCCAAGTATCCATGGTGCCATAGAAAGGGGAGGTGAATTCCTGACTTTGTACTAAATTTATGTTTTGATCTTGTTTTGCCACAAAGGGCGTAATACATTCCACTGCTTCCCCCGGATTTTCTTGTGCGAACAAATAGCCCTTTTTGGTCGCTTCCAAAAAACGGGAATAATCTCCTTCCTTTTCTGAAACTGAACTTTCACTGGCTAATATTATGGGAGAATATCCGTAGGGAATACCAAAATTGGACATCCTAAAAAGGTTTAAGGCTATACCCTCATTTTCTGCCTGTACTCCTTCCCAGTTTCTAAATATCCAAGTGGCATCCGCAGCACCTTTTAGGATGGTTTCCCAAATTCCCAATTTCTCAGGATAGGTTATTTTAATACTCCCAGTACCACCATCGTTTTGAACCATGTGCCGAACAATCTCATCTTCATAGCGTGCTTTGTAAGATGCATATGTTCTTCCATCCAAATCCGCTGGAGTTCGAATTTTAGTGTTGGCCAAACTTGCTATCGCACTCATATCTTCTTGAAAAATAGTGGCAATGGCGACTGCATAAAATGGAGTTGTTTTGGTTCGGTAGCTGACCACACTTTCAAACGGACACAAGGCCATATCCGCTTGACCCAACTCTACTTTTTTCGCAGGAGTGACACTATAATCATCCTTATCTGGAGTTTTTAAGGTTACATCCAGCCCCATCTCCTTATAAAAACCTTTGCCTTTGGCAACATAAAAACCCGTATGGTTTGTATTTGCCGTCCAATCCAATGCAATCGTAAAATTTTTCATTTTTCCGATTTAAAAATTGAGGTTAGCTCCCAGCAAAAAATTAGTGCCCGCTTGCGGATAAAATCCTGCGCCTTCTACAGTGGTAATAGTATCCGGCACCGAAAAATCATCATCAAACGTGAAGAAATACCCGTTGGATTCAAATTTTGCGTTGAAAATATTGTTGACCAAGGCAGAGAAAACGATGCTCTTTAAAAAACCATTGCATTTTAATTCATACTGAATATTGAAATCGGTCTGCGAATAGGCGTCCAAAACTGAGGTGTCAGAATCTATATTACCCATATACTGCTTGCCTACATATTTCGACAACAAGGACATTTGAAAATTAGTGGTCGGACTATACACAAATATATTGCCGAGGACTACTTTGGGTGAAAATGCAATATTGGTATTACCTAGTTCCTCTAGCTCTTCGTCGCGTTCAAAAACAAAATTCCTGTTTTCATTAATACTTAAGGCTGCATTGGGTCTCAGGGCAAACTTATCTCCAAGACTGATATTTGCATCTATTTCCAAACCTAAACGGTAACTATCTCCCACATTTTCCCGTAAGGGCGCTCCAACATCGTTCAGCGCACCGGTAAGCACCAACTGATCTTGGTATTGCATGTAGTAGATATTCGTGTTCACTTGCATGCTGGACGAAACATAGCGCCAACCCAACTCATAATCCTCAAGTCTTTCTGGTTTTGGATTACCGCCTTCGTAGTCGTTTCTATTGGGCTCCCTATTGGCTACTGCGTAGGAGAAATAAAAATTGTTATTTCTGTTTAGATCGAACGTTAGACCTACTTTGGGATTAAAAAAGTTAAAGGTATCGTCTACCAAACCAGTCTCTTCACCATTGGCTTGATACCCAACCGTTCTGTATTGCAAATCTGCGTAAAGCGACCACTGTTTATCCAACTGATAATTGGCTTTGGTATAGAAGTTAAAATCGGTCTTTACGGAGGTATCGTCATAATAACGGTCTCTAATTTCACTATCACTAGCAAAACGCGCCCAAATAACCTCTCCAAAATGATCACCTTCATAACGGTTCCAGCCACCGCCCATAATCAAATCTAGTTTATCCTTTTTATAATTGGCAGAAAAGACAGTACCATAAAAATCATTGTCTAGCCACCTTCTGCGAATAAGGTCCGTAGTATTTACCACGGTACCATTTTCAGTTAGTGGTTCAAAACCATAGGTCACAAAATCATCATCTTCCCTGAATTGCTCAAAAAAGCCCCTACCCCTAGTGTAATGCAAAGCAATATTCATGTTCCAATCATCTGATAACCGCTCGTTCCATAACAATTGGGCATGGTCCTGTTTGTAATTATCTACCTCGTTGTCATAGAATTGGGTGACTCCATTGTCATCGGTATATATTCCTGATGGATTAAAGGTCCTATCATTTTCCAATGTTTCGGCATCAATCCCATACCATGCCTGGTAGGTTATTTCATGACCACCAAACAGTAAAGCTTTTATAACAGTATTATCATCTTTATAGGCTCCTTGTAAAAAGTAGGAATCCATATCGGCACGTGCCCTATCAATATAACCATCAGAAGTAATCTGGGACAGGCGCCCTGAGATTTCGACATGGTCGTTCAACATCCCTGTACTGAACTTTATATTATTTCGCATGGTATTAAAGCTACCAATGGAAGAACCTATTTGGGCGAAAGCATCCTCGGAGAAGCCATCGGTCAATAAATTTAAACTAGCGCCAAAAGCTCCGGCACCATTGGTAGATGTTCCTACCCCACGTTGTAATTGCAAACTCTGGGTAGAGGAAGCGAAATCGGGCATATTCACCCAAAACGTTCCTTGGGATTCCGCATCGTTATACGGAATTCCGTTAATAGTAACGTTTACCCTTGTAGCATCGCTACCGCGTACCCGGATACCTGTATAACCCACCCCTGCGCCTGCATCAGAGGTAGTTACTACTGAAGGTAAAAAATTCATAAGAATAGGAATGTCCTGCCCTAGATTCCTAGGCGCTATTTCTTCCTTAGTAAGATTGGAAAAGGTTACGGGAGATGCCTTAGTAACCCTTACGGCAGAGACAAAGACCTCATCCAGCTCCACTTTTTTTCCTTCTAAAGAATCTGTTGGTTGTTGCTGGGCCTGTAGACCCATGTTCATCGCAAGAACTGCGGCAATTGTAAAAATAGATAGCTTCATTCGTACTAAAATTTAGTTACGAATAAAAGGGGCTATTATTCTAAGTTAAATAGTGATTTTCGTCTAGTTAAAGACCTTGTAATCCATAATGAAGTCTGCCATCTCTTAGGCTGACCCCTCGCTAAAAATATCAAAGACATTTTTTTAACGCTCGGTCCCTTAGCAGCATTACCTGCCCAGGTTCATTGGGTATAATCTCAGCTTCATCCTGAACTCGTCTCAGGACCGGCCTGATTTTCGTTCGGGACTTAGCACCCCTTTGAGATGACGCAAATGTAAGTCTCATTTTTAATCTTTCATAATATTATAAGAAAAACATAAAACAGTGAAAAAAAGTAAAGGAGCTACCTAAGTAACTCCCTTACAACCAACCAAAAAAACCAATTTTATAAACTTTATTATTTCATGTTAATACTTTCCAAGGACAGTATTTGAACGGGGGATTAAAGTTTTAGATTTTGTTGGTGTCGCCTTCATAGTCAATGGTTAGTGTTTCCACGAAGGTTATTTGTTCTTTTGGACCTTTGTCTTTTGGCATACTATTGTTATTCTTATCGTTCATAAACACAGCACCTATGCACCATACAGTTATGGTTAAGACTCCCAAAACAATAGATTTTACAATTTCAGTCATACTCCTTATTCTTTAATTTAGTCCTGCTTCCAATAAATTTTAGCCATCACGCAAAGCGAGGTTACGAATACTAGGAGGCCAATCGAAGCAAAAATCATAGATACCATCTTTCAATTTCTTTTGTTCTATAGTATTAGACACAACTATATTTAAAAAGTCACTTTTAGGTATAAAAAAAGCTGCTAAACAGCAGCTTTTTTTATACCTTATTTCCTAATTATTTCTTGTTCAGCCAATTACCATTTGCATCAATAAACACTGTTCTTCTTGTCCCACTCTTTAAAACCATGATAAGCTTAAACTCCCCTTTCGGATTTTTATACACTCCACCCAACTTAGATGTTGGATATTGTTTTAAAAGCTCTTCTACTATTTGTGGTGTAAGCTCTTTTGAAGTGACTTTTTTAAACTCCTCTGTATTAAGAAATATCACTTCCTCTGTTGAAGTATGAATGTTCTCGTTTGCAATTACACTAAAGATTGCTCCAATAGCCAAAAGACCTGTTACTACGTATTTTTTCATGCTGTAAAATTTCATCGTTACTAATCGTATCGTGAATTATTTACGCAAGAAAAAGTGTTTTGGATTTTGATAAGGGTAAATTTTATCAATCTCTACCCTTGGTGCGAGGATTTTAAAAGGTCATTTACGGTTTTGACAGGATTGAAGGTCACTAAGGGAACCTCAACAAATATAGTATTCCAATAAGCCATTGCCCCATTCCAAAGTCCTGGTAATTCCAAGGCTTTTAATTCCTTTCCATCTTTTGTTTTTTCAGTGATAAAACCCTGTTTGTGATCAACAAAATCCAGAAGATTATACTTTAACCCAGCAGCGTTACGCACACCGCATACCAAATCTACAGGATTAAAATGGGTGGCATTTTTAAGGATAGCAACTTGATCGGTATTATCCATATCTATCTGGGCCGACTCAATAATCTGCAAGGACAACTCACCTTTTGCGTTGATAATCCAAAAAGGACCACCCCCGGGTTCTCCCTCATTCTTCACCATTCCGCAAACGCGTATGGGACGCTGTAATTTGGACAACAATATATTTGCCTGATTTGAATGGGACATACCGGAATATCTTGCAGGCAATGGAGCATTCAGCTGTGTTTCTATAAATTGTTTTATCTCATTTAGACTTGAAGCACTATTATTTTGTAACTGTTCGGTGTAGGTAAAAGCCTTTTTCTGAGCATCCACTAAAACACCTGCTAATATTTTTTTACTTCGGGCCACGGCTTCTGCATCACGCATAACGGCCACATTATCTATATTTTTGATAAATATGATATCAGCATCTTGTTCATTAAGGTTCTCAATTAAAGCACCGTGCCCTCCGGGACGAAACAATAACGAGCCATCCGGATTGCGAAAAGGCTGATTGCCCATATCTACAGCAATAGTATCGGTAGCCGATTTTTGAAAGGAATACTCCACATAAAAATCTGTATTGGTATCCTGGGATACCTTCGTACGAATACTGTTAAGTTCAGAACTAAACATGGTCTCATGTTGTTCCGAAATGGTAAAATGCAAATGAGATTTCCCTTTAGCACTGGCATATAACGCACCTTCCTTTAGATGTTCTTGAAACGGCGTTGCTGTTTCTGTTCCATATTTATGGAAGGGCAAAAGACCCTTTGGATAAAAGCCGTAATTAAGATTATTTTCATTTAAAAGTTCATTTACAAAGGCATACACTTCTTCTCCTTTGGTGCCAGCGTTGGTTTTTAAGCGACTTTTTACCTCAGCATAAAACGGAAACTTTTCCAAACCATCTGAAAATACCTTGATATCCTTATCCTTGGTTCTTTCTAAATAGCTCTCTAAGGTTTCGACCTTTGAATCGTAGGCATCTAGAAAACTAAAAAGCGCCTTAAACATGCGGGAAGCGGCACCTGAAGCCGGTACAAATTTAAGCACATCCAATTGTTTTGAATGCTCCATATAGGTTGCAAGCAACTCTAGTTCCTTTTCCTCTGAAAATTGATATATACCATCCCCCACTAGGGCAGCTCTTTTTAGGTCAACAAAGGGTATGCCTTCTTCAAAGGTTTCTATTTGTCCTACCACCTTATCCGTACTAATTCCTTTATCAGCTAGTTGTTCTTTATCCTTAGGGCTTAATTCAATCATTTTTGAGTAGCTTTTCTATATGTTCAGTAGCGGTTTTCATACGCTTTTTCTTATCGCCCTTTAAGATAACAAAATTGCGATTGTATTTCTCCAATGTTTTTTGAAAATAAGAAAACATTTCTTCTCTCTCACCAGGCTTATCCCTTAAATCATCTGCTTCCCATGGAATATCCACATAGGTAAGAAAGTACAGATCATACGTATTCTCCAAAGCATGTTTCTCCAAAATAGGGTCGCATTCTCCAATATAATAGGCTTCTGAATACACCTTGGTCTCCAATAAATCAGTGTCGCAGATGAGAATATTCGTAGCTTTTTTGGTCAGTTCATTCTCCAGTTTCATCTGACCCTCCGCTATGGGTAACAAATCGTCAGGTTCACAAGTCTTTCGTTCGTTATTCCATTTGCGCTGCAAGTATTCACGTGCATATTCCGGCACCCAAACGGTATGGTAGTGCCTAGCCAATTGCTCCGAAAGCGTAGTTTTACCTGTAGATTCCGGCCCAAAAAGGACCACTTTTATAATGTTTGAAGGTTGTTGTCTATACTTTTCTTCCATGCGAAATAGGCCTGTACGGCGAGAATGGTAAATATAAGGTATTGCAAAGAAAGCATACCCCATCCTCTATACGCATAGAGAGGTACGGTAATGATATTCGCAAATATCCACAGGGTCCAGTTTTCCAATTTCTTAAGTGCCATGTACCACATTGCGGTAAAAAATATTCCCGAAGTGAAAATATCGATATAATTGCTTGTGGTTATTTCTACCCCAAAAACTTTATATACTCCATAGGTGACAAACATGGTGAGCACAAAAAGCACGACTCCAATAGCTTTCTCTCGCGTATTGGTCCTGGATATTTGCACTAACTTTTTACTGTTTTTAACGCGAGCCCAATTCCACCAGCCGTAAACACTCATTACAGAAAAATAGAAATTCATTGCCATATCTCCCATGAGGCCGTCACGAAATAATAAATAAGCGGTTAAAATCGTAGCAATTAACCCCGTAGGATATACCCAAATATTTTCCTTTTTAGCAAACCAAACACTGAAAATTCCAAAGACAAAAACGATAGCCTCTAAAACAATTATATACGTTTCCTTATTTCTGTACGGATCTAAGAAAAAATCAGAAATGGGGCTCATAGTCGCTTCTATCTGATTTCACTACTTTCATGAACAACAGTCCTTTATCCATCAGCTCAAAAGCGAATTTTATTTCTCTTTGAAGTATGTCCATAACTTCATCATAAGATCCATACACCTGAGTACTCAAAGGATTCTCCAAAACCGTCAACCCAGAGCTTCTAAGTTTTTTAATAAACTTAATAATGTGTTCCTCAAAGTCATCCTGCAAAGGAGAAAAGGTGAGCTCTACTGATATGTTCATTTTTTATCTTTTTTAGTTTTTACTTTAGAAGCGGGTAAGCATAAACACAGGTAAATTCTTCAAACTCCAGAAAAGAAATGGCATAGTTTGTAGTATTGCCTTTGTAATTTATAGTAGCAGTTGTCCTTTCTTGGGAGAACAAAAAATCGTTCACATTAATATGGCGTAGAAAACTAAGTCCCTTTTGGCCATAAATTTTATATAGTGATTCCTTGGCTCCCCAGACTATAGTCAATTTTCTTATAACCGCTTCGGTGTTGGCTAATGTTCTATACTCTGAAACAGGTGTGAATTTATGGGCTATCCTTAAGATTTTATCTCGTTGCATTTCAATATCGATACCCACATCATGTAATTTACCAAGAATTAAGGCTGTAAAATTATGCGAATGTGTAATCGAAATATGGTTTCCATCTTTTAGGAATGGTTTTCCAACTTCATTGTAGTACAAATCCTCGTCTACATAACCATAAATGGCCAATAAGTGTCTAATGCTTAGAAATGCCCTACGATGCATTTCAGATTTCATGCCATTAAAACGGTTTTGGCAATGCTGACTTAATCGAATCCCTGACGCTAATTGTTCCTCAGTTTCTTCTACCTTCCAAATTACAACGGATATATGATGACTTACAGCTATTGTTTTGTGTAGCGGCATGAGATTTCTTGTCTTTTTTGTACCTTCGCAACGGCGAAAGGAAAGCTGTAAACTTGCCCCCTTTACCCTCTCCTTTCAGGAGATGAAAAGCAATTAAATTTAAGAGCTAAAGATAAAATAATTAAAATATGAGCACCAAAACTATTCCATTTGTACCCTACAAAGTTAAAGATATTAGTTTAGCTGGATGGGGGAGAAAAGAAATTGATTTAGCAGAAGCGGAAATGCCTGGATTAATGGCACTCCGTGAAGAGTACCACGATGAACAACCCTTAAAGGGTGCGCGAATTGCGGGATGCTTGCATATGACGATACAAACCGCAGTACTTATCGAAACCTTGGTTGCCTTAGGTGCGGATGTTACATGGAGCTCTTGTAACGTCTTTTCTACCCAAGATCAAGCTGCAGCCGCTATTGCAGAGTCAGGTGTGCCGGTTTATGCTTGGAAAGGGATGAACGAAGAAGAGTTTGATTGGTGTATTGAGCAAACCTTGTTCTTTGGTGAAGACCGTAAACCTTTGAATATGATTTTGGATGATGGTGGTGACCTAACAAATATGGTTCTGGATAGGTATCCAGAATTGGCAGCAGGTATCAATGGCCTATCTGAAGAAACGACTACAGGTGTCCATAGATTATACGAGCGTGTTAAAAATGGTACTTTACCTATGCCTGCAATCAACGTTAATGATTCTGTAACCAAATCTAAATTCGATAATAAATACGGATGCCGCGAAAGTGCAGTCGATGCTATACGCAGAGCAACGGATACGATGCTGGCTGGAAAAAAAGTAGTTGTTGCCGGTTATGGCGATGTAGGAAAAGGAACGGCGGCCTCTTTTAAAGGTGCAGGATCTATTGTAACTGTTACGGAAATTGACCCTATTTGTGCTTTACAAGCCTGTATGGACGGGTTTGAAGTTAAAAAATTAGAAAATGTTATCGCTAAAGCGGATATCGTAATTACCACCACAGGAAATAAGGATATTATTAGAGCAGAACATTTTGAAGCCTTAAAAGACAAAGCCATAGTTTGTAATATTGGACATTTTGATAATGAAATCGATATGGGCTGGTTGAACAAAAACCACGGCGCTACCAAAGATGAAATTAAGCCACAAGTAGATAAATATACAATTGACGGTAAGGATATCATTATTTTGGCCGAAGGTAGATTAGTAAACTTAGGATGCGCCACAGGGCACCCGAGTTTTGTGATGAGTAACTCCTTTACGAATCAGACCCTAGCGCAAATAGAACTTTGGAAGCACAAGGACAAGTACGACAATAATGTATACATGCTACCAAAGCATTTGGATGAAAAGGTAGCTAAGTTGCATTTATCACGTATGGATGCCGAACTCACGGAATTAAAACAAGACCAAGCCGAATATATTGGTGTTACTGTTGAAGGCCCATTTAAACCTGAATATTACAGGTATTAATATTCAATTATATATATTTAAAACCCTTATCTAACTTATAGATAAGGGTTTTCTTTTTACCTTCGATACATGATTCTACTCCTGACGGGTGCCACCGGAACTTTAGGTTCCAGAATTCTGTTTTCCCTATTGGAAGAAAGATGGACGGATATTGAACAAATCTACCTGCCGGTAAGAGAACAAAAATCTAAAACACCGGAAAGTAGAATATCAAAAATGCTCGCAAGCAACTTTGCTCCTGATTTTATAAAAAAGAATAAGATCGCTATTTCTTCTAAAATTACGGTTGTACCAGGCAACAAGCTATTAAGTCCTGTAACGTTTTTAGGAAGCAGCAAAATTACCCATTTTATACACTCCGCCGGACTCGTAAACCTCTCCACTGCCCCAGAAGCAAAAGAGCAGATATTTGAGGAGAACCTCGAATTCACAAAACGTATTTTTGAAACCTACAAAGGTCTAATGGGTAAGTTTATTTACATAAGCACTGCTTTTTCAGTTGGGAATGTAGAAGGACTCATCCCCAATGATTACCTATCTAAAAAACCAACATCCCATCGAAATCATTATGAGGCTTCTAAATATGCTACGGAGAAATATGTGATGCAAGCCGGAAAGGAATCGGCCATTCCAGTTCAGATTTTAAGACCCAGTGTCCTTGGTGGTAATATTATAGACACGCCAAGTTTCTTTATCTCCAAATACATGGTGTTCTATCTATTCGCCAAATTTTTTCATCGCAGTACTTCGGAAGATAGTATTCGTATTACAGCAAACGCCGAAAGTGGACTCAACATTATCCCTACAGATTATGCCGCAAGGGTTATTGTCGCCGTATTCGAAACCAACGTAGAGCAGTTGAACATTGTGCATTCCAAAACAACCCACATTACCAGTGGTATTACTAAAATTTTAGAGTCTGTAGATTTCAAAAATTTCAAGCTTACCAAAAACATGGTTAGTACAGCCACAGGTTTTGAATCCAAACTGGAAAAATTCTATTACGATACGATTGGAGTCCACTTAACTCCTTATCTTACCTCCAAGCCTTGTGAATGGGACACAACTATATTAGAAGCTATTTTACCCATGCCCACCTACAATTTACAAGACTATTTGGGAGACACCATCCAATTCGCAAAAACGCAAGGGTTTAAGAGCCAGCAATGGTAGTATAAAATTCTAATAATTTACGAATCCCAGTTAGTAAGCACCGCTACTCTCCAAACCTTCATTCCACTTTCTTACAAATTCGTCTGACCACGCATCCCACCCAATGGTTATTAAGGTCCAGATAGCAACACTTATAATTATTAAAGTAAGGATAATACCTATAATAGCGATAATCTTTCCTTTTCTAATAGTTCCAAAATTATTAAATTGTGCTGGACTCAACCTATATACTTTTTCAGATTTTAAAGCCACTATATACGCAATTATCGCAGGTATGATTCCTATTCCTGCAAAACAAAAAATAAACATACTTACCAATGCTAGAAAATATACCGCTGTTGAATTGGGTAGTTTTCTTATTGACATACGTCTTTTGGTATTCACTAAGCTCAGTATTTTATAAAAATTTGCCAAAACCAAATCGACTAACAGGTAAACACTAAGCATAGCATGTTTAATCATTATAAACTGCAAGTATTGTATAATCCCAGATTAACACTTCATAATTATTTCAGTGTTCCTAAAGCTTTCACGAACTTTGTGCAAAAATTAAGCTTATGAGAATATTTGTGGATATGGACGAGGTGATGGCTGATACGTATGGTGCGCATATATCACTATATAATTCTGAATTCCAAGGTCTATTAACTCCAGAAAATTGTGCAGGAAAGGAAGTCTGGCACATGGTACCCGAAGCGCATCAAGATAATGTTCGCAAACACGCCTACAGAAGAGGATTCTTTAGAGACCTAATACCAATTACAGATAGTGTAATCGTTTTAAAAGAGTTGGCCATACAGCACGAAATTTATATCGCTTCCGCAGCCATGCAATTTCCAAACTCTTTAGAAGAAAAAAGTGATTGGCTAGATAACCATTTCCCATTTATACCTTGGCAAAATAGAATATTATGTGGCCATAAACACGTCCTAAACGGGGATGTACTTATCGATGACCGTAGCTATAACCTTCAAAACTTTGATGGTAGAGGAATCCTATTTACCTCTCCGCATAATATAAATACTGAAGGATACGAGCGTGCGGACACCTGGCTGGAAATTGGAAAAAAATTAATATAGAACCATGGTTTAGAGAAGAAAGGCTGATTTGTGTTCTATAAGGCACGAACCATTTTAGTTAGACTATATTTATAGTAATTATGCACATACTGTCAGCACTAACATTTTTTTCATCCTTTTCCTTTGTGTTTTTTGGGCTTGGCTGTTTTTTTTCTCCACGAATGAAAAGTGAATTTAAACGATACGGACTTAACAAGCAACGCACTATTGTAGGCCTATTACAACTTACAGGTGCAGCTGGACTACTTTTAGGCTATTATTACAATTCTATATTAGAACTTATGTCCGCACTTGGTCTTTGCATTTTAATGGTACTAGGATTTGGGGTGCGATTAAAGATTAAGGATTCCTTTTTACAATCCTCGCCATCATTGATTTATGCGGTCATTAACGGATACATCTTTTATACCTTGCTCTAAACGCTATTTGAAAAAGCTAAGATAAGAACGCCAAATAGATACACATACAAAGAAATAAAAATGCAGGTAATGACTTTTTGATAGGGTCTTTTATTTTGATATGCATAAGTATGGAACCCGTAAGTAACAAGCCCAATCCCATAGCTGAAGGTTTAAGTAATTGAGGAAACCATATGGCAGTTATCAACCCTACGGCCAAGGCTACCTTAAGAAATCCGATAACATAACAACTCCAAGCGGGTAACCCGTATACTTCAAATTCTTCTTTTATAGTAGAGGCATTACCTCCACGCCATTGCGTCTGTTTACTAGATTGGACCAGCCAAACATTCAATATACTTAAACCAACAATGAGTTGTAAAGCGATAGTAATATATTCCATAAAAATTAAATTAAATAAACACCAAAATTCATTTAAAGTTAATCACTAAAAATTAAACCGTAGGTTTTCCTGTCAACGAATATCAGCAAAAATAGCATACGAGCCGAATAAGGACTGAGATTTAGCATATTCGCCTCTAACTAACGACAGTATTTGCTAAGCCAAAATTCAAACTTCCCCTCTCAGCTCCAAATGCTTTTTAACCATATACAGCGAAAAGGAGTGTATAGGCAATGACGAAAATAAGTATCAAAAAAGCCCTTACTTTAAAAGTAAGGGCTCTAAATTTTAACTTAGATAATGTTATGCTTCAAAAGGCTCAATGGAAACAAATGATTTTCCACCAGCTTTCTTTTCAAACTTCACAAGACCATCTACACGTGCGTGCAATGTGTGATCTTTTCCAGCATAAACATTTTCGCCTGGATTATGTCTTGTTCCACGCTGTCTAACAAGTATGTTGCCAGCGATGGCAGCTTGGCCACCAAAAATCTTAACGCCTAAACGTTTCGATTCCGATTCCCTACCGTTTTTTGAACTACCTACACCTTTTTTATGTGCCATTTTTTTACGGTTTTATATCCGTGGAGACCACGGAAAATAAGTTATACTAAAAGTGATTTGCAATTATGCCTTACCACCGTCTAATTCGTCTTGCCATTTTTTCAATTCATCCCACTTGCCATCCGCAGCTAGCTTAGCTTGTGCTGGCCATGTATCCGTTACATGGTTACCACGTACATCTGCAATGATTTCAGCAATTTTAGCCGGTTTAGCCTTTGCCAATTCAGCAAAAGTTGAGATTCCTGCAGCAGCTAAAGTTTCAGCAATTTTAGGACCGATACCTTCAACCTTTTTCAGGTCGTCCGCTTTAGTTGTTTTAGGAGCAGCAGCTTTTTTAGCAGGTGCATCTTTTTTAGGTGCTGCAGCTTTAGGGGCAGCTTCTTTCTTAGGAGCGGCTTTTTTTGGCTCAGCGGCCTTTGTTTTCTTGGCACCTTTCGAAACTATACTTTCGATTACGATTTCAGTCAAAGACTGTCGGTGTCCATTTTTCTTTCTGTAACCTTTACGTCTTTTCTTGTGAAAGACAATTACCTTGTCACCTCTTAGGTGCTTAATGACTTTAGCCTCAACAGCGGCTCCGTCTATAGCTGGGGCGCCAACAGTAACGTTCGTACCATCATCCAAAAGAAGAACATTGTCAAAAGTTACCTTTTTTCCTTCTTCTGTTTGTAAACGGTGAACGTACACTTTCTGGTCTTTTGCAACTTTAAATTGCTGCCCTGCCATCTCTACAATTGCGTACATATCGTTAAAAATGTATTATTAAAACCTTGTGGATTTTTTCCAAAGGCGGCTGCAAATATACCTTTTCTTGTGTAATCTACAAGGTTTTTTTACGGATTTTAGTTCCGTTTTGTATTTAAATTATTGGAGCTTTTAAAAAGCTGCATAAAGGTAAGCGTAAGTACTACTGTTGTGCTAAAACCCATTACGGCAACTACAAAGAAAACAATAGCCTCAAAACTTTGGTATTCACTCGCCCACTGCGAAGAAAGAATCTCTAAAAATCCTGGATTGAGCTCCGTGGAGTATAGGGCAAAAAATATAGTGAAGATTATTGTAGCTAAACCGCCAGTAGTTAATCCTGCCGTAAAACCAGTACTGTACCTAAACGATTTCCCTTCTTGTAATTTATAATATTTAATAGCTTCATAGATTCCAAAACCGGTGATTACACCATTAAACAAGCTATAAAATATATTGGTATGCAGCCCTAATAGGGAAAGTACCAAAAAGTAAGCAATCAAACTACCGCTGGTAGCAATCCCAAAACGAATGGGTAAGGTAAAATTTTTCATGTGTTTTTCGGTTTGCTTTAAGTTATGAAGAATGAACTAAAAATCACCTTAAGAACATGTTAAAGGATAAATTCAAATCGAATATTTAGTAATTAATCACTTTAACCCAGTTCAGCATATAGTACCTAATTCAAAAAAATCAAGAGCCTTAAAAAAGAAAAACTGAAGCGCCATACACTTCAGTTGTTTCAAAACGTAGATTTATTAAATATTCCGTTGTAGGATGAAATCCTTACGTTAAGTTTACTTATCCTATTTTTCTAACCTTAGCTTCACCAATTATAATCCCGTTGTCCACATCAGGGTCTCCTTCATAGTTAATGGTTGTTTCACCATAACAGGTAACCTTTAACCTATCTGAAACTTTTACTCTAAAATTACTTTCTCCATAGGCGGTTATTTTAGTTTCCTCATTATCCATTCCTAAAGAATTTACTTCGCTTTCTCCATAGGCCCTATAAACTTGTCGACCTACTTCTCCTTTTGAAATTTCCAAGTAAGAAGAACCATAAATTGCTACAACTAGTTCGTTCAACACCAAGCCATCAAAATATACTTTGGTTTCTCCATATAGTGTTAATTTTAATTCATCTTCAGTTATATCACCCTTGCATTTCACTACTTCCTCTCCTCTTACCGATAAATATTTCAAGGATTTATAGGTGATTGTAGCCGTGGCCATTGTACCATTATAAATTGGTTTTTTCCCATTCCAGTTGTCATTAGAAACACGCTCTGATTTTGTTACGGTCTTTGCACCTTCCAAATAGACCCTTAATGTTCTTCCTTCAACTTCAACATTTATTTTGTCCATGGAAACTTTTGCATTTTCTATCATAACTGAAGTCTCGTCTCCCTCAACAAGGGTTACTTCTATGTGCGGACTTATAATAACTTTTTCAAAATCTTTAACTTGAAAAGTTTTCTCCTGCGCTATGCTAGCTATTATAGTAAAAAATAGCATTAAAATTGTTAAACGTACTGTGTTCATATCGGCTCGTTTTTATATTAATTTCCATCTAAAGATTATAATTATTATAATTTGTTACAGTTATAAAAAGTTAATCTGCTTTTTTCTTTTTTTGATTGACCAAATAGACACCAGCCAAAATTAACAGTGATGCCCCAAGTTGTTTTATAGTAAAAGCTTCTCCATCTAAAATACCCCAAAATATACCAACAATGGGTATTAGGTAGGTAACAGATACCGAAAACACAGGAGAAGATATCTGTATTAATTTATTGAACAACACCTTGGCAATGCAGGTGCCAATCACACAAAGCGTGACAATATACCCCAAAGAACTCCAAAAAAATTCACCATTAATGACATTGCTATTCAAAGTTCCCGACAAGGGAAGTAATAGAATTCCAGGTAATAAAATACAAACAAAATTTCCAACAGCTATGCCCATAGGGCTAACTCCTTGCAATTTACTTTTAATGATATTTGCATTACATGCATAACAAAACGTTGCAATAACTACCAAACCAGCATACCAATAATTCTGTCCCGGATTCATACTACTTCCAAAGAATACTAGTAAGCTAGCCCCAAAAAGCCCAATCAAAACGCCTAACAACTGATTTTTAGTAAATGAAATTCCAAAAATGAAAAGACCCATGAACAAGGTGAACAATGGCACGAGTGAATTTAAAACTGCTGTTACTCCACTGTCAATCTCTGTTTCAGCAAATGCGAACAAAAACATAGGAAAGAAACTACCAACAAAGCCAGACAGTGCCAACCACTTCCAATCTGCCGAGCGAATAGTCTTTAAAGAGCGAAAACCTATTAACAATAGCAGGCTACCGGCAATTATTATACGCAACGCACCCAATTGTAAGGGAGCAAAACCCTCTAATCCTTTTTTTATTAATATGTATGATGTACCCCAAATTAGGGATAGGATAATCAGGTAGAACCATTTTCGTTGCTGAAGACTCAAAGCTATTTTTTTTGCAAAAGTGATGCTTTTTTATGAGTAATAAATAGGAGCAGAAATTTACAGATTCATTTTAACCATATCAGGTACTTTTTCAAAAACTAGTTTCCTTATTAACTCTTTAAACAAATACAAATTTAACTTAGAACATTCTTGAATTTTGAATATTTGGTATCTTTGACTGTATAGTCCTATTTGGTTTGAATTCTACTAAAGTAAAAACTATACATTAACCTAAACAAGAATACCAACATATGAAAGTGCTTTTAGTCATTTTTACTTTACTTATAGCAGTTAACATAACTTCAGCTCAAGAAAATCTAAAAGAGAGTTCAAGTGTAGAGAAACAAGCATTGAGTACTGCGATAGTGAGTATTGAAGGAATGGCATGCCAAGAAGGCTGTGCAGACCAAATAAGCAGCAATTTACATGACGCGGATGGGGTAGTTTCAGCAGTAGTAAGTTACGACAAAAAGGAGGCTGTCATTACATTTGACGCAGGAACCATAACACCGGAAAAACTAAAAAATATCATCACCAACACCAAGGTAAAAAAGTACGTTTATAGGATACATAGTATCGAGATTAAAGACTAAATAAAAATGAAAAAAATATATGTATTACTAATTTTAGTTTGCTGCACTACTCTTTTTTCTTGTAAAGAAGAAAAGAAAGAAGAGGGTACTACACAAATGCAAGAAGTGATGGCTATCCATGACGAAGTAATGCCAAAAATGGGAAAAATTGGAAGACTTGTTGGGCAACTAAAACCTATGGCAGATTCTTTGGGAATGGATTCCCCTGAAGGCAAAGCCATGCGGAACTTGCAAGATGCCAACAAAGCTATGATGGATTGGATGCAAGGTATCGGGAAACGATTTGACGCCGATGAAATTATGAAAGGCAAGGCACTTACTGACGAAAAACAACTCTGGTTAAATGAGGAAGAAGAAAAAGTGAAGGCCGTAAAACAAAAAATAAACTCCAGCATCGCCGACGCCGAAGCTCTACTAAAATCTGCTGATTAAATCATATCTGCTCAAAAAGGTAGCTTATCCAAATCGACATTTCCCCCAGAAATTATAATGCCAACTTTTTTATCAGAATACGTTTTTGGATGTTCCCTTGAATCCCTTAATAAGGCAGCCAATGTAACGGCACTAGAGGGTTCTATTATAATCTTCATACGTTCCCAGACCAATCGCATTGCGGCGACAATTTCATCTTCCGTAACCCGAATAATTTTAGAAACATGCTCTTTAATAATAGGAAAATTTTTATCGCCCAACGTAGTTTTTAGTCCATCTGCAATGGTGTTTACCGTATCATTATTCTCTATTTTTCCACTTCGCAAAGACCTATAAGCGTCATCTGCTTCATATGGTTCTCCACCCATAACGGCACAACGTTTTCCAAAATGAGCTGCAGCTAAAGAAGACCCTGCAATAAGACCACCACCGCCAACCGGACAAAAAATAAAATTTAACTCTGGCTCTTCCCTAAACAGTTCCATTGCTGCCGTACCCTGTCCCATAATTACATTTTCATCATTAGAAGGGTGTAAAAAGGTCGCCCCTGTTCTATTTTCTATTTCATTTGCCATGGCCTGACGAGCTTCTAAGGTCGGCGCACATTCATAAATGTTGCCGCTGTATTCCCTTACCCCCACTTTTTTAATTTCCGGAGCAGAAGATGGCATTACGATGTGGGCTGTTATTCCAAGACTTTTTGCCGCAAGGGCAACTGCTTGCGCAAAATTTCCTGAAGAATGGGTTACCACACCATTTTTTCTTTGGGCATCTGTTAAGAGTAACATCGCATTTGTAGCTCCCCTAATTTTATAGGCTCCTGCACGCTGAAAATTCTCACATTTAAAAAAAACAGAAGCCCCTACCCTCTTATCAATAGTACTGGAAACCAACACCGGAGTATTATGGACATAGGGTTCAATTCTATCATAAACATCTAAGAGGTCTTGCTTGTTCATCTATGTGTTTTATTTTTTCCAGCGAAGGGTTTCCATAATATTGCGAATATCATTTTGTAGATAAGCCGCGGCTGGAAGAATGGAATCATAATTAGGTTTCGAATAAAAATAAACCGAACCTGTTAAAAAATGATTGGTGCTGTCCGTTACAAAAAACTGAGTCTGTGAAGCTGCATTCCCTTGCACTTCAAACATAGAGCCATATACTTTGGACTCAGGATTCACAAAAGGTTGTTCTACTATATTATCCGCTTTGACCGCATGCTCGTAACTAAACCGTTTTGCTTCTTGGATTAGTTTGTCCAAATCATTATTCAGCGGTCTGTAGCTTAAAAATATAGCACCATTCATCTGAGGATATTCCAAGGTGTAAGCCATATCCTTGTTTTCCTTAGGATTGGCCAGTTGATTATAGTTGATAGAAAATTTAGAAGTCTCCAAAGTGGCCAATTTCCCTTGGGGATAATCTAGGCGTATCTGTGCTTTGGGTTTTGGAATTGGTTCCGATTCCTTGCAGCCCAACATTATAATGAACACTAAAAAATATAACAATACATGGGTATTATTCATGCGGCAATGTTACTTTAATTTGTTTTAATCTCTTTTTATCCAAGCTTTCAACTACGAATCTATAGTCTCCGAAAATCACTTCTTCACCTCTTTTTGGAAAACTACCGGCTATTTCTAAAACAAAGCCCGCAATGGTTTCCGACTCTCCTTTGTTTTCCTCAAAATTGGTCTCGTCCTCCATTTTAACTACTCGATAAAAGTCCTTGAGCGTTGTTTTTCCTTCAAATACGTAGTTGAAATCGTCTAATTTGGAGTATATAAGGTCTTCATCATCAAACTCATCGCTAATATCTCCTACGATTTCCTCAATTATATCCTCTAAGGTAACAATCCCTGAAGTGCCACCATACTCATCAACAACCACTGCCAAATGATTCTTTTTAGCCTGAAATTCTGCCAACAAATCATCTAACTTTTTATTTTCAGGAACGAAATAGGGTTCTCGTACTAAAGTTATCCAATTAAAAGATTTCCTCTCTAGATAAGGCAAAAGATCTTTCACATATAAGATACCCATCACATTATCTATGTTCTCACTAAAAACTGGAATTCTAGAGTATCCATTCTTTCTTATTTCTTCTAGAACTTCAAGAAATTTCATTTGATCGTTCAAAGAAAAGATATCTATCCTTGGACGCATCACCTGCTTGGTATCCGTATTGCCAAAATTTACGATACCCTCTAATATTTTCTGTTCTTCTTTCGTGGTATCACCTTCAGAGGTGAGTTCTAGCGCTTGAGATAAATGATCAACACTTAGGCTAGATTTTTCCTTTCCTAATTTATTATATAGAAAAATAGTACCTGAGCGCATGGGCAAGCTTAGTGGCGAAAATATAAAATCCAAGGTTTTCAATGGATATGCCATAAAGTTAGAAAAACTCATTCTGTTTCTGTTGGCATAGACTTTAGGCAATATCTCTCCAAACATTAATATTAAAAAGGTAGCTACTACTACTTCCAGCAGAAAACGAAGGGAAAGTACTCCAAAAAGAACTTCTGTAACCCCTGAAAACAGGGTGTCACCAATGATGTTAAATAATAGTACAATACCAATGTTTATGGCATTATTGGCAATGAGAATAGTTGCCAATAGCTTTTTTGGCCTTTCTAAAAGTTTTACCAGGATAGTTCCTTGAGGGGTTTTTTGTTCCTCAATCGTATTTATTTCCGTAGCCGATAAACCAAAAAGTGCTACTTCTGCACCAGAAATAAGCGCGGAGCAACATAACAAAAGTACAAGCACGGCAATGTTAAGAGCAAAAGCACCATCCATCACCATAAAACTGAGCATATAACGTAAGGGGTCAGGGTCCAATAGTTATGATTTATATATTTAAAAGGGAAGGTCGTCCTCCTGTTGTGGTTCGCTACCACCTGAAGGTGAACTATGTTGCACAGGGGGGCTAGCAGGTGTAGCTGAGGGCTGTGCCTGATTAGTATTCGCCATACTATCTTTCTTAGTAGAAAGGAAGGTAAATTCTTGTACATGAACCTCGGTTGTATATCTCGTATTACCATCCTCGCCTTGCCATTGTCTATTTTTTAGTCTACCCTCAACATATACCTTATCGCCTTTACTCAAATACTTTTCACAAATCTCAGCAGCTTTGTTACGCACCACAATATTGTGCCAATCGGTATTAGTCACACGCTCTCCTGTTTGCTTATTGGTATAGGTCTCGTTAGTAGCAAGAGGGAATCTCCCGATACTGCCACCTCCTTCAAAATAATGCATCTTAATCTCGTCACCTAAATGCCCTATCAGCATCACCTTATTTAATGTACCACTCATATCAACAGTTTCTATGTGTCAAAAATACTAAAATTTAAATGCATTTATGAAGCTGGAGATTAAAACCGGAACTGGATATTTTTTCAATTCCTTAACTAATATCGCATTGTCCACAGGCGCATCAATCTCTAGAATCCAAAATTTTGTTACTAAATGTTGATGAGATAATTTATGAACAACTGGGTCTACATTGAATAAGCTTATATGTAATGGCTGCCCTTTCAACTGTAAAACTTCTGTACAGCTATTTTCTACAATATTTAAATCTATTTCCTTAGCCGTTTCCATCAAAGGAAACTCCCAAAGATTCTGCCAAATCCCCTTACCAATTCGTTGCTTCAGTAAGGTAGACTTTTCACCCTTCTCATCAATAAATAGCGGCACTAAATAATTAAAAAAACGTGTTTTTACCTTTGTTTTTTTCAATTTTATCGGCCAGACATCCGTTTTCTTTTCCTTTAGAGCCACACAGCTATCTTTTAGCGGACAATTAGTACAATCTGGATTTTTTGGAGTGCATTGCATGGCGCCAAATTCCATTATCCCTTGGTTATAATCCCTCACATTCCTTGCATGCAATACTTCTTGAGCCAATTTTTTAAAATACTTAATCCCTGCGGTACTATTGATCGGGGTTGCTATGCCAAAATAACGGGACAACACTCGGTATACGTTACCATCAACAACTGCTTGCCGTTCATTAAAGCATATAGAGGAAATTGCGCTAGCGGTATAATCCCCAACACCTTTAAGCGTCATAAGTTTTTTGTAGGTATTCGGGAAACGACCTCCATAAATGTCTACTACCATCTTTGCAGCGGCATGTAAATTTCGTGCTCTGGAATAATACCCAAGTCCTTGCCATAGTTTTAATATAGTTTCCTCCTTTGCGTTCGCTAAATCGATCACGTTGGGAAAAGCATTAATAAAACGTAAATAATAAGGAGTTCCTTGTGCTACTCTGGTCTGCTGCAAAATTATCTCAGACAGCCAAATTTTATACGGATCATCAGATCCACGCCAGGGTAAGTCTCGTTTATTTTTCCAGTACCAATCTAAAATTTTATCCGAAAAAACCATCCACTTTAGTACTAAGCGATAAAAGTAGCAGTTTATATACTTAAAATTAACCCTTTACAAAGAAAGATTGAATTTAATTTATATATTTGCAACCCGAAAAAAATACAGAAAATCTAATAACGAAAGATGACGAAAGCGGAAATTGTATCTAAAATCTCAGACAAGCTGGGAATTGAAAAAGGAGATGTACAGGCAACGGTTGAATCCTTCATGGAAGAGGTAAAAACTTCTTTGGAAAGTGGAGACAATGTGTACCTTAGAGGTTTTGGAAGTTTTATTATTAAAACAAGAGCAGAAAAAACTGGTAGGAACATATCGAAGAACACAACAATTAAAATACCTGCCCACAATATACCTGCGTTCAAACCTGCAAAGGTTTTCGTAGAAGGAGTAAAGAGCAACGTACAAGTTAAATAATAATCTTAAAATAAGAGCTTTATGCCGAGTGGTAAAAAAAGAAAGAGACATAAGGTAGCAACACATAAGCGCAAGAAGCGCAGAAGAGCTAACCGTCACAAGAAAAAGTAGTTTTAAAAACTACTTTTTCATTTTATAACGTTCCTTGACATAGAGGTTCCAAAGATGGACCTCGGCAGGTTTGTACAAACCTGTTTACGACATTGTTTAATCAATTTATCTAACTTACAGTTGTAAGTTCAGATAAGTACAAATACATTCAGGTGAATAGAGAATTAATCGTAAGATCTAGTTCCGATGCCGTCGATTTTGCCCTATTAAAGGACGGGAAACTCACTGAACTGCATAAAGAAGAGGACAATAACGATTTTTCCGTTGGCGATATTTTTTTAGCCAAAATTCGGAAGCCCGTGACCGGTCTCAACGCTGCATTCGTTAACGTTGGATATGAAAAAGATGCGTTTTTGCATTATCATGACCTTGGTCCGCAGTTAACCTCCATGCTAAAGTTCATAAAACAAGTAAGTTCCGGAAGACTAAAGGATTACTCGTTAAAAGATTTTCCTTTTGATAAGGATATTGATAAGAATGGCGTAATAACAGACGTTATTAAAGCCAATCAATCCCTTTTAGTGCAAATTGTTAAAGAACCCATATCCACCAAAGGACCAAGAATTAGTTCCGAGCTATCTATAGCCGGTCGTTATTTGGTCATGGTCCCATTTTCTGATCGTGTTTCCGTATCCCAAAAGATAGGAAGCAACGAAGAAAAAGACAGGCTTAAAAGGCTCGTTAAGAGTATAAAGCCAAAAGGATTTGGAGTCATCATAAGAACAGTTGCCGAAGGCAAAAAAGTAGCAGAACTAGATAAAGATCTAGAAAACTTGTTGGACAAGTGGTCCACAATGTGCAAAAAATTACAGCGCGCACAAACACCCTCGAAAGTATTGGTGGAGCTTAACCGAGCCTCATCCATTCTAAGAGATGTCTTTAATGACAGCTTTACAGGGATACATGTTGATGACGCTAATCTATACAACCAAGTAAAAGATTATGTGGTTGAAATTGCCCCAGATAAAGAATCAATAGTAAAACATTACGATTCTCAAGTTCCGATTTTTGAAAAATTTGGAATCGATAGGCAAATCAAAACTTCCTTTGGCCGCACAGCGGTCATGAGCAGAGGTGCTTATTTGATTATTGAACATACCGAAGCGTTACACGTAGTAGACGTTAATAGCGGTAACCGTTCCAATAAGGCAAAAAATCAGGAAGATACTGCACTAGAAGTAAATTTATTGGCAGCTTCTGAAATCGCTAGACAACTACGTCTTAGGGATATGGGAGGTATTATTGTCGTTGACTTTATAGACATGGTAAAAGCGCAGCACCGAAAAAAACTTTTTGAACACCTTAGGGATGAGATGAAAGACGATCGTGCTAAACACAAAATTTTACCTCCGAGTAAATTTGGATTAATCCAAATTACTAGGCAGCGTGTAAGACCAGAAATGAATATTAAGACTACGGAGGAAGACCCTAATCAAAAAGGTCAGGAAGTAGAAGCCCCTATAGTATTAATAGACAAGATTAACGTTGACCTAGAGCGTTTATTAAAAGGGCCAGCCAAGGATAGTAAAAGTATAACCTTGAATATACATCCGTTTATAGCGGCCTACATATCCAAAGGATTTCCATCTATCCGCACCAAGTGGTTCTTGGAGCATAAACGATGGATTAAGATTCAACCAAGAGATGCTTATACGTATCTAGATTACCGTTTTAAGAATAAGGACGGTAAGACAATTTATTAAGGTTTAAAAAAAAGCGACCCCGAAAGGAGGTCGCTTTTTTTATTAACACCAATTAACATTGCGGCGATATTTTTGTTCTACTAATAAATCTCTTTAAAAAATATAGCTAAACCATATAAAAAAGCTAATTTGAATTTTGTTTGTTATTTACAAATAAATGATTCGCTTTTTAAAGAAATATCACCTAACATACCCGTATTTGTTCTTATAGCACTTATTTCTAGATTGGCAAAAATTAATATAATTACTAAGCTGTTTCTAAACTAAAAACTAAGCAACTTCCCTTGAACAATAACAAGAAAAAAGACATTGCCTACTCCTTAAAAGAAGCCACCAGAAAATTAGAGGGATACTGCGCCTACCAAGACCGTTGCCATAAAGAAGTTAATTCTAAATTAAAGGAAATGGGCATGATTCCTGCAGCCATTGATGAAATAATAGGACATCTAATAAAAGAGAATTTTCTAAATGAAGAGCGATTTGCACGTAGTTTTGCACGCGGAAAATTCAATATAAAAAAGTGGGGCAAAAAGAGAATTATCAACGAACTCAAACAACGTGATATTACGAAGTACAATCTCAAGTTAGCCTTAAAAGAGATAGATGAAGACATCTATTTAGAAACCTTAGAAATACTTGCCAAAAAACGCGCAATGCAACTTACTGAGACCAACGTGTTCAAAAAAAGAAAAAAGCTAGCCGATTATCTCCTATATCGAGGATGGGAAAGCCCTTTGGTATATAAAATAACCAAAAGGCTTATTCCTTAGTTTTTTTAATGATACCCTTAGAGATTGAAAACCGCTCCCAATCCAAATACAAACTGATTATTCAACAGTTCCGCATCCGATAAGATACCCGTATCATATTTAGCGAAGGGCACGGAGAATTCTGTGAAAATACCGAAGCCGTCACTAAAGAAGTAACGCCCACCTAAATGGCCTCCAAATTGTTTCATTGATAAATTAAGACCTGGATAAATATCAACAGCATCACCTATATTCAATACACTTCCGATATTAGCATTGAAACGAGCCACCAAATTAATACGATTTCCAAAATCGGCATCAATATCCTCATTTACCCCCAAAACATAGCCTGTGGATAGCCCAATTGAGAAGTTCTCACCCAAACCATAATCATACGTTGCGGTTATTCCAGTTCCGTTACCCTGAAAGCTTGCACCTACTTGAAATTTTGAGTCTCCCTTACCATCAAAAGCTTGTGCATTCATTATGGCAACGCTAAAGACTAGTATAAGCACTGTTACTATATTTTTCATATTAAAAATTTTATGGTGTGTATTTACGTGTGCAAATATATTTAATTACTCCACAAGTAGTAGAAAAACTAAAGGGTAGTTCGTTCTATGGCACGCTTATTTTTCCAATCTATCCATTTCTGGCCCTTCAGCTTTCGCATCAACACATCGAAATGTCGCATAATAAAAATATTGTACGCAGCATGTCCCAAATTAATAGGATTCCTAGCTAGCGCACGCAGGCTCATTGAAAATCCAGGTGTATTGTATTTCATATAATGCCAATACCCCTCTGGCATGTAAAGCACTTCACCATGTTTAAGATTTGTTCTGAAACCTTTTGATTCTTTTAATGCAGGCCATTTTTCAAAATCTGGATTAGCAAAGTCAATACTTTCATGGGTAATCAAAGAATGGGGTACTTTATACAGATACTTATTTTGTGATTGTGAAAAGAGAATACACTCTTTCTCCCCTTCAAAATGAAAATGAAAAATATTAGCTAAATCGATATCATAATGCATGAACGTATGGGAATCTTGACCCCCAAAAAACAACATAGGCACTTGCTTAAGCAAGCGGATACCAAAATCGGGATAGCTAAAATCTTTTTGGAGTTCCGGTACTTCCTTTAAGATGTTCCAAAGAAAAATACGATACTTGGTCGGTTCTTTTTTAAGCAAATTTATATAGTCGCTCATTTTCATGGTAGCATGCGGCTCATTAAAGCCATCTTCATGCTGTACAGGTCGATCATCATAGAGTGGAACAATCTTATCCCCCGCTAGACCCTTTATATAGTCCAAAGACCACTTTGAGTGTGCTGCCCAGCCACCATCAAACGACTCTATAACTACAGGAAGCTGCGGTTTTAAATAGGAAGAAACAAAGTCTTTCTTAGAAATTGACTTTACCCTTGGAATTTCAGCTAGTTTCAATGGTGCTCTGATTTTAAGGAACAACAAATTTAATCAACCCGCTTAGAACAATTTCTTAAAAAAAGGAATAATACAAGCTTAGTCCGTCAACTTGGCCTTTTGCTTAGCCATCTCGTTACGTTCTATTTTATGTCCGGGTCGTGTCCATTTTGGCTTTTCACCTAGTGTTTGAAACTCAGAATCTGTTGCTTCCACCGTCTTTGGTTGCGAAACCTTTGTAAATGGTTTTTGAGGATTAAGACCTAAAAGTTTAAACATTTCCATGTCATCGTTCACATCAGGGTTTGGGGTCGTCAATAACTTATCCCCAGCAAAAATAGAATTTGCACCTGCAAAAAAGCACATAGCCTGACCTTCCCTGCTCATTTCGGTCCTACCTGCAGAAAGCCTTACTTGGGTTTCGGGTAATACAATACGGGTTGTGGCTACCATCCTAAGCATATCCCAGATAGCAATAGGTGCTATATCTTCCATAGGGGTTCCTTCTACAGGCACCAACGCATTAATAGGGGTAGATTCTGGTTGAGGGCTCAAAGAAGAAAGCGCAACCAGCATACCTGCTCTATCTTCTAATTGTTCTCCCATACCTATAATACCACCACTACAAACCGTAACATTGGTCTTTCTAACATTCTCAATGGTATCCAGGCGATCTTCAAAAGCACGGGTAGAAATCACATCTTTATAATAATCTTCCGAAGTATCCAAGTTATGATTGTATGCATAAAGCCCGGCTTCCGCTAAACGCTTTGCTTGATTTTCCGTAATCATACCCAAGGTACAACAAACCTCCATATCTAGCTTGTTGATGGTACGCACCATTTCCAAAACTTGGTCAAACTCGGGACCATCCTTAACATTACGCCATGCTGCTCCCATACATACACGAGAACTACCGGAAGCTTTTGCACGAAGTGCCTGCGCTTTCACATGTGGTACCGTCATTAAATCATTACCCTCTATATCGGTGTGGTAACGAGCCGCCTGAGGACAATAACCGCAATCTTCCGGACACCCTCCCGTTTTAATGGAAAGTAACGTTGAGACCTGAACCGTATTAGGATCGTGATTTTTCCTATGGATGGTCGCTGCATCGTAAAGCAGCTCCATTAAAGGCCTATTGTAAATATCAAGAATTTCTTGCTTTGTCCAATTATGTCTCGCTTCGCTCATAAAATGTTTGGTTGTACTAGGAGTCAAAAATAGCTGAATTCAATTAGAAATTATAATAAGCAAACTAAACTTTTGACTTAAATATAAATTGATTTATCTAATGATGCATTAATTACTGCTGATTGAAAGGGGAAACCAAAATAAATTCAATTTGATTGTTCAACCCTTCTTACCTGCCTTATAATAATCCAAGAAGGAAGTAATTCCAATAAGTACCCAAACCGCCCGGTACACCCAAATATTCATTGCAATACCAAAAATGGAAGCGGATTCCTGGTTATTAACAAAACCATAAACTAAATTAATACCAGCTAGTACGGCAACTATTAAGGAAATATACTTTTTCATAATTTACGTAATCTATTTACTACTCCTCTTTTTTCTTTGAAGAGGTAGGTTTCTTAGAATCTTCTGTGTTGGCTCCTGAATAAAAAGTTGAGATTATAGATGGATAGGCGTTTCCAATAAAACACTAACCGCATTACCTCCAAATCCTACCGCGTTTACCAATACTTTTTTAATGCTTCTAGGCCGTTGTTGTGATTTGATAAACGGAACCGCAACCGATTTTTGGTGTTGTAGCATCAGCACTGCCAATTCCATATTCAACATGCCTGATGCCCCAAAAGTATGACCTACTTTCCATTTATTAGTTGTTAAAAAAGGAATTTTGTTGCAAAACACATTTTTTATTGCACCATACTCGGACACATCTCCCCTTATAGTTCCTGGCGCATGCATTACAATAACATCTACCTCATTCGGCGAACCAGAACCCAGTGCCATTGCCATAGAGCGTTTAAAACAGACAGCATCTGTAGAAATGGAAACATTATGTTCCAAAGGTTCCGTAGCATAACCGACCCCAGCGATTAGAGCTAAGGCATTAGAGGTAATTCCACCCTCTAAACAAGCCATAGCCGCTCCTTCTCCTAAAACCATAGTATTAACAGACTTATTTAAATCTAATGCACGGCACGGGTAGTCATTAGTGCCACTGTTTTTAGCATAAATTTTCAAGGCCTGCATTTGAGCAATAGTGAAATTTGTTAGTGGAGCTTCACTACCTCCAACTAAAAATTTATCTGCCATCCCACTTTGCAGCCATGCTATACCATTAAGAACAGAATGCAAGGCAGTAGAACAGGTAATGGAATGTGAAATGTCTGGTCCTTGTGTCTGTAAATCATGTGCTACCCAAGAAGAAATATTACCAAGTGTGGTTGTTGGCGAAGCCAAAGTTACGGTCTTTTTATCCCTTAGGTATGCTGCATGGTACTCCTCAAAAAGAGTCGTTGCCCCCCGGGAGGATCCAATGTTGATTCCGAAATTATCGGAGGATTTCCATTCAGCTTGTTCAATCGCTTTTCTGGATGTGTACATAGCAAACAGAACAGAATCATCTAGTTTCTTGTATTTCGAATCTGACTTTCTAAGTGTTTCAATTTCGGATTTTGCATTTTTATGTAAAGCTGACACCCATTCCTGTTGATGAGTAAACCCTCGTTGCACAAAAAAATGTTCTGGTTTTCCGTAGCTGGACCACACCTCTTCAAGAGAGGTGCCCAAAGCAGAAATTGAACTAATGGCTGTAATGGAAATAGGTTGAATCACAAAAAATGAGTTATTGGACAAAAGTAAAAGTTCTTATCTTCATGCATGCAACATCTACATAAAAAACAATGAACAACGAATTGGTAGCATACCCCAGCTGGTGGAAAAGAAATTGGAAATGGGCGGTACCCTTAGGCGGTTGTTTAAGCTTGATAGTTATTTTTATTATGGTTGTTGGTTCCGTATTCTATGGGGTAACGGCTGCACTAGAAGAATCTCAACCCTATGAATTTGCACTTGAAACAATAAACCAGGACAAAGAAATTACAAGTGTTTTAGGTTCGCCAATTGTAAAGGATGGAATGATTCAAGGCAGTTACACTAATAATAACGGTACTAAAACAGCAGATATGAAAATTCCCGTTTCAGGCCCTAATGGCTCTGGGATATTGTTTGTACAAGCCACAGGAGAAGATGACGATTGGACCTATGATGCAATCAGAATCGAAATCAAGGATGAAGAAAGTATAGATTTGTTGCAGGAGGAACTAGAAGACTTTTAGCGCACTTTTGATAGCATGGTAAACCTTCGTCAACTGCTTATTCGTAATAACATAAGGTGGAAGTACGTAAACCGTATTTCCTAATGGCCTTAGAATGACTCCATTTTCCATAAAGAACTGATACAATTTATCCCGCAGGTTTCCGTAGCGTTCCATTTCTATGTTCAAATCTATAGCCAGAATAACGCCCATACAGCGTGCATTCCCCACTTTTGGATTGTCCTTAATCTCGTTTACAAAGCGTTCGTGGGCAGTCTTTATATAATTACGCCGTTCCAATATTTCGGGGGATTCCAACAAATTCAATCCGGCCAATACCGCCGCACATCCTACCGGGTGGGCGCTAAAGGTATGTGCGTGAAAGAACCCTTTAGATACTTCATCGCTTAAAAAACGATTGTACACCTCTTCGGAACAACTTGTAATACTTAAAGGGAACATTCCTGCGGTAAGTGCTTTGCTTAAACACATGATATCAGGTTTATGGTCCATGTTTTCCGAGGCGAAGTTTTTACCCGTTTTACCAAAGCCCGTCATTATTTCATCTGCAATACAAAGCACTCCTGCTTTTTTGCAAATACCCAACAAGGCATCCAATCCGGCTGCGGAATGAAATTTCATCCCAGCCGCTCCTTGCACCAAAGGCTCATAAATAAATGCAGCACATTTGTGGGTGCCAATTATATGTTCAAGCTTCGAAACCACTGCTTCCAAGTTATTGGCTTGTGGGACAGGAATTCGTTTTACTTTCAAAAGAAAATCTTCAAATGGACCATTATAAGAAGAAAGGCCAGAAGCACTCATTGCTCCGAACGTATCTCCATGAAACCCATCTTCAAAGGCAATTAACGTGTCCCTTTTTTCTTCGTAATTATGATGGTATTGCAAGGCCATTTTTATACCCGCTTCCACCGCAGTAGAACCATTGTCATTAAAAAAAATCTTAGCTTGATTTTTAGGAAGAAGTGGCACTAATTTTTCAGCTAACACTACTGCTGGCTCGTGGGTAAAACCACTGAATAAAACAAAATCCAATTGCTTCATTTGGGCAGTCATGGCATCAATGATATAATTATTCCCATGTCCGTACATGCTGGTATACCAAGATGCGATACCGTCTATGTATTCTTTACCGTCTTCATCCCAAAACAAAGCTCCTTTTGCCTTTACCATACCTAAGGGAGAAGCAGCTGTTTTATGTTGGGTCAACGGATGCCAAAGGTGTTTTTTATCTCTTTCCGAAAGATTTTTCAATTCAAGCTATTTTGTTGCACAAGGTTTTACGTATTTTGCAAAGATGGGAAATAAAAAATTTGGAGACCTGATAATTATTGTTCCCTGCTACAATGAATATAATAGATTACCCCTTTCCGAGATTACAAATTTTCTTGAAAAAGAACCAAACGCCACCCTATTTTTTATCGATGATGCCTCTTCCGATAATACAATAGACCGTCTACTAAAATTAGAGAAGGCGTTTCCCGCTAAGGTATTAAAATTATCAAATAGCAGAAATTTAGGTAAGGCAGAATCTATACGTAACGCAGTCCTGTACTGTTTGAAACATAACATAGGCGGAAACTTTGCCTATTTGGATGCAGATTTAGCTACCTCTTTGGAAGAGTGTTATTCTTACTTACCCTACTTACAAAATGGCAAAGGTTTTGTTTTTGCCTCAAGAATATTAAAGATAGGATCCATAGTAGAACGAAAATTTTCAAGATTTATATCCGGTCGTATTATTGCCTCCTTTATATCGAATATTCTTGACATCAAAGTATATGATACACAATGTGGATGCAAATTATTTACTAAGGAAATAGCCATTCTTGCCTTTCAGAAACCCTTTATTTCTAAGTGGCTTTTTGATGTTGAAATCTTCAGTCGAATACTTGTACATTACGGGAAACCGACAGCTCTGGAACTCATGGATGAAATACCTGTAAAACAATGGATAGACAAAGGAGATTCTAAGGTTAAGCTCTCCTATTTCTTTCGTTTATGGGTAGATTTATATCGTATTTGGCGGAGCCATCAACAAAACATAAAGGCACATGGCTAATCACTTTATAGATACAATTCTAGCTAAATGCAAGGCCTTTGAAAGCAGGACTACATTTATCATACTATTTCTAGTATCCCTTTTTATACGGTTCCCGTTTTTTTTTAGAGATTACGTAGATCGTGATGAAAGCACGTTTATATTGGTTGCCCAATCTTGGGTGGAAGGTAACTTACCCTTTACCGAACTTTGGGATGTAAAACCACCGCTTACCTTTTTCTTTTTCGCAAGTATCATTTATGCCTTTGGCAAAAGTATTTTTACAATCCGACTTTTTGGGGTGGTATTAGTTGCCATTAGTTCTTTTTTTACCTTTAGAATTGGGGCTTATCTTTCAACTAAAAAGATAGGTTTTTGGTGCGCAATCGCAGCTGTTTTGCTTCAAAGTTTGTTCGGAAGCTTACAAGGCGTCATGTCTGAACATATTACCATGGCATTTTTTATGCCAGCCGTTTATATTCTAATTAAACGGCAAAGTTTTTTATGGGTGTTTTTTGGAGGGTTATTAATGGGTATAGCCGTAATGGTTAAACTAAATATGGCTTATGCTATTCTTTTTATAGGGCTTTACCTCTTGTATGACTACATCAAGAAAAAAGAATTTTCAAAAGGATTTTGGAATACTATTGCCTACGGAGCGGGAATACTTCTTATCATTGGATTAACCATACTTCCTTATTTTTTAGCTGATCAATTAGAACTCTGGTATAATTCGGTGGTAGAAGCTCCACTTGCCTACTCTGAATCGAGACGTTATTCTGTATTTAAGTTGATGCCTATTCTACTAGTGCTCAGTGCATTTTTTGGTTTGGTATGGAAAAATAATTATGTTGATTTTAAACAGCCGGCGGTTCAAATTCTTTTTATCACCATCATAGGGGTGGTCCTATCTTTTGTAAAAGGCGGTAGAGTAAACGGACATTATTTAATACAGTTACATCCCTTACTTGTTGTTTTCGTTGGTATTGCACTGTCTCAGATACAATGGCAAATCACTCCAAAAATAAAGAAACTAATACTGGTGCTTATCGTATTGACACCCATGGAAACCTATTTGGAATATGGCAACATCATTAAAAATAAAATAGCCAAAGGCACTTTTTACAATGGAGAGGGAATCTCCGTGCCTGCCTATATCACTAAGAACAATTTAGATAAAAAGAATATTTTCTTTTTAGAGTATCAAATTGGGTACTGGTTTCTTAATGTAAATCCACCTACAAAAATAGCTACCCATCCTAGTAATCTTTGCAAGGATGAAATGTTCCAGTTTTTCGAAAATCCAAGAAAAACATCCGTAGAAGAATTAAAATACATCATGGAGGAGCTGCGACCTAAAACCGTAGTCTTAAGAAAGAATAAACGCATTTTTGACAAGAAAGAAATAGAAGAAAACACCTATATAGAGGGATATCTATCCAAATACTATGAACTATATACGGAGGTGGAAAACGCAGAAATATTACAACGCTTAGAGGGTTTCTAAAATAGGCCTAAATGTATCGGCATATCTTTTTACTACGTTTTTATCAAAGTGTTCCTCCTCATTAATTCTACCGATTAAGGAAACTCCCGTTTTATGTAAAATGATGTTCTCTGTATGCGGATTTTTATTCCCACTGAACAAGACCGAAACGTCATATCCTTTTTGCTTTAGCCAGTTGATGGTCAATAAAGAATGGTTGATACTGCCCAAGTAATGTCTAGAAACCACGATTACCTTGTAACTAGGCATAATAATATCGAACATGGTATCCTCCTCGTTCAAAGGAACCAAAAGACCTCCTGCTCCTTCAATTACTAAATGATTATCAGTTTTTGGTTCATTAATATGAAAACGATCAATTCGTATGCCATCAATTTCCGCAGCGGCATGGGGACTCATAGGCGTCTTTAGTTCGTAGCTACTTGGATGTATCACTGTTTTAGTATTGGATACAAGACGCGCTACTTTATGGCTGTCCGTATTGTCTAGGTCACCTGCTTGTACGGGCTTCCAATAATCGGCCTCTAGTGCCTCTGTAATGATGGCAGACGCTACGGTCTTTCCCACCTCGGTTGATATACCGGTAACAAATATCTTTTGCATGCCTTACCTAGGATTTGTAATTATTTCACAATTTAAACACTTATACTTCCTTTTTTCGAAAAATGGGAAAAGTTTATAAAAAATTCCCTTTCTGCTATAAAACACTTCCGATTTGGTTGCCTTACAATTTGGACAAACCACTGGATTATTATTATGGTCCAGAGCATAAGCACGTACTTCATTATAAATGGCAATTGCTCGTTCCTTGTCCTTGGAATACACTTGTAATTTTACGCCACCTATAGCATTGCTAATTAGTGGATCGGAATTTAAGGTATTCTCGTCCCTAAGAAAAACAGGAATACCCTCAGACTCTAATTTACCTTTAATAATCTGTACATCAGCTGCATACTCAAAAGAGGCTAGTTGATAAAAAGTTTCCTCCATAATATTATAAATAAGTTGACAATAGTTTTATTCCCAGTCCTAATTCTTCTTTGGAATTATAACTGTGAATACAAAAACGTAATCGCTCTTGACCTTCAGGCACCGTGGGCGAAAGAATAGCTTTTACTCCAAAACCCTTCTCCATAAGTTTTGCCGCTACAGATTTGGCTTTTTCCGCACCTGTTATGATACAGGATTGAATAGCCGAGTCACTTTCTATAAAATGCTCTTGCAAACGTTGCGACTTTAGTTCCTTTTTAAAATATGTAATGTTCTTCGTTAACTTCTCCACTTCTTCTTTTCCGGATACCTTGAAAAATTCATGTGCCGAAATAATAGTAGCCAAGGTATGCGGTGTAAGTGCCGTACTATAAATAAAGGGTTTGGCAAAATTTATCAAATAATCACATAACTCCTTAGAGCCAAGAACAGCAGCTCCGTGACATCCATAAGCCTTACCGAATGTGACTATTCTGGCAAACACATTTTGTTCTAATTTAAGTTTGGGTACAATTCCTTCCCCATTAGTTCCGTAAATACCGACAGCATGTGCTTCGTCCACAATTAAGTAATACCCATTTGTTTTTGTGAAGGTTACAATAGCCTTTAAATCTGGGGTGTCACCATCCATAGAAAAAACACTTTCGGTTACTACATAAATGTTTGCACCCTCACTCAATAGCGCTTTGTTCAGCAGTATTTTTTTTTTCAGGTCATCAATATCATTATGGGTAAAATGATAGGCCTTTGCATTACTCATGCGAATACCTTCGCGAATACTGGCATGTATCAATTTATCATAAAAAATTAAATCCCCACGCTGAGGAACCGCACTAAAAAAACCCATATTAGCGTCGTACCCAGAATTAAATACCAAAGCACTTTCAGCTTTATAAAAACTAGCTAGTAAAGGTTCTAAGTTTGTATATAATTTATGGTTACCGGACAATAGGCGTGAACCTCCTGAACCATTACCTGCTATACCTTCATTTAAAAGCAACTGAAACGTCTTGGAAAATAAGGTTTCATTTTTTGCAAAACCTAAATAATCATTAGACAAAAAATCTATACGCCCATCTATTGACGAAAATTGGCGGAAAGTTTGCTCATTTTTTCGTGTAGCAACGATTTTTGCTAATTTTTCTGGAAATTGGTTCATCCCACAAAAATAATCTTTCTATTGTATCCTGTTTACTATTCTTTTTGAATTTCCAAAAAGGACTTGGCGGCAAGCCTAGTTAATACACCATTTAATCTGTGACCAAATATGCCAGAAAATAGAATACACATTTAAAGCCTCTTTCTAGCGTTTCTCATTTTGATTGTCGCTGCTAGAAACCAGTTGAAAATAGAGCTATTTAAATTCTAAACCTTTAGTATCTTAGCTAAAAATCACTTCCATGCGTCGTTTACTTTTATTTTCCGTATTCTTTTTATCCGTTTTATCACTGGTGGCACAAACCAACTCTTATACCATAGCATTTGAGAATGCCGTACACCATGAGGCAAACGTAACGGTCAATTTTCCTAACGTAAGTACCGACACATTGGAAGTTCGTATGAGCCGCTCTTCGCCCGGTCGTTATGCGTTGCATGAATTTGCCAAAAACGTATATAGTTTTAAAGCTACTGATGAAAATAATAACCCTTTAAAAGTACATAGAAAAGACCCCTATTCTTGGTCAGTTTTTGACCATAACGGCATAGTAAATATCAGCTATACACTTTTTGGAAATCGAGGTGGCGGCACATACTCCCAAATAGATGAAACACATGCTCATTTAAATATGCCAGCGACATTTATGTATGCACCGTCCTTAAACCAACGAAAAATTGAAATTACCTTTAAGGTTCGAGACGACTTAAACTGGAAGGTAGCAACACAGTTACCCCTTTTATCAGGCAGTACTTATTCGGCACCTAACCTGTATTATTTTATGGACAGCCCTACCGAAATAAGTAATTTTGGATTACGGGAATTCGATGTAAATGGACAGAACGTACGTTTGGCACTACACCACACTGGCACAGAGGAAGAATTAAATACGTATTTTGAAAAAGTCAAAAAAGTAGTATTGGAACAACAAAAAGTATATGGTGAATTGCCCAATTTTGATTATGACACCTATACCTTTTTAGCATGTTATATTCCCAATGCCTCCGGTGACGGGATGGAGCATAGGAACTCTACAATTCTAACCAGTACCCGAAGTTTAGCACAAGGTGGCATGGAGCGAAACATAGGAACCGTATCACACGAGTTCTTCCATGCCTGGAACGTAGAGCGTATTCGGCCCAAATCTCTGGAACCCTTCAATTTTGCTGCAGCAAATATGAGCGGAGCTCTTTGGTTTGCCGAAGGTTTTACTAGCTATTA
>CBDUKC010000003.1:0-40621 GCA_965367705.1 uncultured Maribacter sp.
CCGCTACAGAATCAATTTTACTGCGAGAATAATACACCGGAAAATACTGGTCTTTCGCCCAAGGCTCAAATAGGTTATCATAAAACGGACTATCAGGATCACCGGACTGTCCTGGGCCGTTTGTGCCTATGGCAGCATCCCAATCTCCCGTATTTACGATCATACGAAAAGAAGCCCCACTACTTTGTCTTAGGTTGCCCCCTGTAGATCCAGGGGTATACGAATTACCACCGCGTGGAAGTGGTCCCAAATCCAATTTGCTTTTTGTTTCTGTATTTACGGCATTGCTCAATGCATGTTCCATGTAGGTGTGTTTGTTTTTCTCTTGTCCATATTGCCACTGCGTAATATCACTACCTAGGTTTTTTTCTAAATCTCCAACCGCATTGATAAAGGCATTATGTAAAAATTGATCTCTTCCCAAAAGAGGGTTGGCTCCAAATTTTGTATCGGGTTCCATCAGCCAATCGATAATGCGCTTCATTTGAATTCCAGAAACGGTAGTTTTTGCTTGTTCAGGGATAAAGCGTTCATCACTCATTATACCTAACTGATTTTCCCATGCCACATAGATAGCTGCTGGAACGGAATTAGGATCAAGGCTGTAGTTCCAATTCATAACTTTCTCTTTGGCCACAGAGGCTTTGCCGTCAAAACCAATATTAGTTAGCATAGGAACTAAGGTACGGGCAGGGATGGAGAGATAGTCGGTCTGTAATGCCTTCATATCTTCCATAGTCATTTTTTTTCTCGCTCCAAGTACCTCGTTAACACGGTCTCCACGATATGGGTCTGACCACGAAAAGGCAATGGCGTCCCAATGTGCATATTCATCAGGAGTCACGTTTTGGTTAGCCGTAGCTATGAAACCAGATGCAGGGTTAAAGCTATGCGGCTTTTCTATAATTGGTAGGTAGCCATCCCATTCATAACGTCCATCACCGGGAACAGGAACAAGACCACTAAAATTTCTCCGTATCGGGGCAATACCCACAGCCTGCCAGCCTATATTTCCTTCTTTATCCGCCCAAATCATATTTTCCCCGGGAATGTGGCTGTAGTTACAGGCTTCCCTAAATTCTTCCCAAGTTTTGGCTTGGTCCATACGTAAAGAGGCCAAGTAAGGGGATCCGCCCGGTTCTAGCCAAGCACAACGCATGGCATAGGCTACATTGTTCTTTTTGTCGATATGGGTAACCGGCCCGTGTTGGGTATAATTCAGTTGAACAATAGTATCTTTTTGACCCTTTACTTTTATGGTTTCCGTAAGCTGCTCCATGTCCACCCACTTGTCTTGGTACTTGTATTGATTCTGGTTTTCTGGATTAAGTTCATACACGTAAAGGTCTTCTCCATCCGTTTCAAAAACGGTAAGTCCCCAAGTGCCATATTCGTTATGACCAATCGATATTCCTGGGATTTCTGGCTCCCCGCCACCAATAACGTTCCATCCAGGGGCAACTAGATGTGCCATATAGCGTAAGGAAGGAACAGCTATTCTTCTATGTGGATCATTGGCCATGTAGGTATTTCCATCTTGCATAAGATTGCCGCCTACTACCCAGTTGTTGCTGCCGATGGCTAGGGAATCATTTTTTCCATTTAGCAATGTAAGGACTACTTCTGTCTCCTGCTTTTTTTGATAGCTTGGCATAATATCCTCTTTCTCAAATTTCACAGATTTACGGTAGGCATGATAAGGCGCTAGGATATCTTGGGATAATAAACTTGTATTGATGCTGGGATCTAGTGATAGATCAGGCTCTTTAGGATGAAACCAAAATAGTTCTTTGGCTTTTTGTTCGCCTAGTACCGCCACGGTACGGCCAACCTGTAATTCTTCGTCAATATTTCCTAGTAGACCTTGATGTCTGGATATGACGACTTCTGGAGTCCATTTTTGAGGTTGGATATCCAACATTTTAAATTCTATCGGAAGTTGCTCTGGTGTTTTTAATATGTCGGTAATATATGCATTTACACCATCGGTATATGCCGTAATGATTTCGACTCCTTCATCGTGATAGTGGTTCATTTCCGTTGTCATATCCCCTCTAAACTTAAAAAGTCGAGTACCAATGTCTCTTTTGAGTTCGCGTTCTCCCAATAGCTCTGCAACGGTTCCTGTGGCTTGTCTGCGCCAAATTTCAAATTGAAAAAGTCGATCTTCTGCTGCTGCGTAGCCCTGTGCAAAGAAAAGATCGTGTTGATTTTTGGCATAAATGTGATTAACGCCCCACTCGTCCCTAACAATTTCTACAGACTCTTGGAGTCCCTCTAGTCTCAGCTCATCGGCTACTTTGAGCTGTGATTCTTTACAAGAAAAAGAAAGTACTAGGATACTTAGGAAGAATAGTTGTTTCATAGGAGTTATTATTTGTTGGTCATAAAAAAAGCCCGATCTACGTCGGGCCTTTATCTTTCTGGAAGCGCACTTTATCAAGCTTCCTCAATGCCGATGTATATCAGCTTAAAAGTAGCATTTTATTTTTGTAACTGGGAATACAATTTATTTTCCTTCGTACTTTTCTGAATAGCGTTTCCAAAGTTCTGTTTGGTGTGTTTCCAGAGAAATTAGTCTACCATCAATGAAGGCATGGGTTAATTGATTGCCACGCATATCCAATGCATCTCCCTTAGATACAAATAGAGTAGCGCTTTTGCCGGTCTCTAAGGTGCCGTAATCCGCATCGATACCTAAGATTTTCGCAGTATTCCCTGTAATCAATTGCAAGGCTTTTTCTTTATCTAATCCTTGTTGACCAACCTGTCCTGCATAGAACGGTAAGTTCCTTGTTTGAAAATTAGCGGCATCCGAATTTTGAAGTCCCACTAGTAATCCGGCATCTACCAGTAATTTAGGAAGCTTGTATGGTAAATCGTAATCATCATCGTCAAACTCAGGAAGGTTATGTGTAAATTGAACCAAAACTGGGATGTTATTTTTCTTTAGAAAATCGGTTATTTTATAGGCATGGTAACCACCAACTAAAACAACATTTTTTGCGCCATTTGCTTTTAAGGTGTTTACTGCATCAATAATCTCACGCTCCCCATCTGCATATACATATAATTTTTGCGAACCATCAAAAATTCCCTTCATGGCCAAGAATGCCGGATTCAGTTCTTTTGACTTGGCTTTTCCGTAGGCAATGGCATTTTCCATAAAATTAACTATCGCTGTGCTTTGTTTTGCGTAGTCCTTATTTGGTGAGTAGCCAGGATCTTCACCTGCCCACCATCTGCCTTGTTTAAAGCTATTTGGCCAGTTGAGGTGTACGCCATCATCTACTTTTATGGCGGCATCTTCCCAGTTCCAAGCATCAAACTGCACAATAGAGGAAGTGCCGGATATACGTCCACCTTCCGGAGCTATCTGTCCTATTAATACGCCGTTCGGTCGCATGCTCTCTACTACTTTTGATTCTGCATTGTAAGCGATTAAGCTGCGTACATGTGGAATGATATCACCAATTTCGTCGGTATCATCAGTGGCTCTAACCGCATCAACTTCTACCAATCCCAAGGTTTTGGCCGGAGCTATAAATCCAGGATAAATGTGTTTTCCCGTCGCGTCGATTACATTGCCTTTACGCGCTATTTTCGTATTGGCACTTCCAACAAAGGTTAGTTTTCCGTCCTCGAACATGATCAAGGCGTTTTCAATTACTTCCCCATTTCCTAAATGTGCGGTTGCACCTTCAATGGCGATAGCTTCGGTCTGTTTGGCGGCTGGTGTTTGCTGTGCCATTCCATTAAAGGAAAGCAGTCCTGCCGCGAGTATAGTTATATATTTTTTCATTTTGCTACTATTTTAGATTGAAATGATTACAGGCTGTCGCATGTAAGTACGCGTTTTACACTTTTCTTCGGTGCTTGCATTTTATTGCCGCCCGCCTTTTCGTTCAACATCATTTTCACCAATTCGTTACGTTCTTTTTTGATAGCTGCACGTTGCCGTTTGTCCATCTCCAAATCAAAATATGTAACACCTTCTATCATTGTTTTTTCCGCTTTGGTATAGATAGACATGGGGTGACCGGACCATAGAACTAAATCTGCATCCTTACCTACTTTTATGCTTCCTGTTCGGTTATCTAAATGTAAAAGCTTAGCGGGATTTATAGTGACCATTTTCCAAGCCTCCAATTCCGTCATACCACCATATTTAACCGTTTTTGCTGCCTCTTGATTTAGTCTTCGGATCATTTCACGATCATCACTGTTAATGGCTACAGTTACTCCTTGTTTCTGCATGATGGCAGCGTTGTAAGGAATAGCATCGTTTACCTCAAACTTGTAGGCCCACCAGTCACTAAAGGTCCCAGCACCAACACCGTGTTCTGCCATTTTATCAGCTACTTTATAGCCCTCTAAAATATGCGTAAAAGTATTGACTACGAATCCGAATTTTTCTGCCACCTTCATCATCATATTAATTTCGCTCTGTACATAAGAGTGACAGCTAATGAAACGTTCGCCGTTAATGATTTCTGCCAATACTTCCAGTTCTTCATCGTAGCGGTAGGCTTCTCCATTTTTCTTTTTTGTATCGTATTCCTTAGCGCGTTGGAAGTAGTTCATAAACACCTGTTCCACACCCATACGTGTTTGTGGAAAACGAGATCTACTGCCCCAGTTGGACTGTTTTACGTTTTCTCCTAAAGCGAATTTGATGAACTTGGGTGAGTTGTCATAAATTAAACCGTCTGCTTCTTCTCCCCATTTTAGTTTTAAAATCGCAGAACGACCACCTATTGGGTTTGCAGAACCGTGTAGTAATTGCAGTGAAGTAACGCCACCTGCCAAGGAATGATAAATGCCCATGTGTTCGGGATCTACCACATCTTCCATCTTTACTTCGGCTGTACTGTTGTGTCCGGCTTCGTTCACGGCGAGTGCTGCAATATGGGAGTGTTCGTCGATAATACCGGCCGTTACATGTTTACCCGTAGCATCAATTACCTTAGCGCCTCCTGCACTAAGGTCTTTTCCTATTTTGGTAATTTTTCCGTTTTTAACCAGTACATCCGTATTTTCTAAAATTCCGGCATCCTCGCTGGTCCAAACCGTAGCGTTTTTGAACAGTACGTTCTCCTGGGTTGGTATGGAAGTATAACCATATCCTATATTTGGAAAGGTTACCGGCATTACTTTTGGTGCTTCCGTTTTGGAATCTTCCTTATCTTTTTCTTCAAAGCCAGATTTTTTAACCGCTATAAAAAAACTGTCTGTGCCATCGGGCAGTATAAGCCTACCAGAAAGATTATCAGTATTCTTAGTTACTGCACCGGTCATCCGATAGGTTTTTTCTCCCTTATCCGCAGCGAACGATAGTTGTATCCAATTATCGTCATAGGCAAGTTTTGAGCTAAGTTTAACCGTATCCTGTTTTACTTTTATTTCAGGTTTTGCAATTTCACCGGTAATGGAAACATCAAAGTTTTGCCCTTGTAAAGCTATTGTGTATTCGCCTCGTATGTCCTTGGTGTTCTTATCGTTTATGATGTTTTGAGTTCCTTGTACCCAGTTTTCATATAGGGTAGTGGATTTGTCAAAAATGTCTCCAGAAGTAATTAGGAAGTTGGCATAGGCACCTGTTTTTAAAGAACCTATCTCATCCTCTTTGCCTAGGATCTGCGCTGGCACCGTGGTTAAAGCCTCTAAAGCTTTCGTTTTTGGTAGTCCGTACAAAATAGCCTTCATAAGGTTTTCCTTGAACTTGGAAACTGATTTTAAATCATAGGGTGTCAGGGAAAATGCTATTCCATTTTCTGCCAAAACCTTAGGGTTGGAAGGTGCTTGGTTCCAGAATCGCATGTCCTTTAAGGAAACATATCCTTCTTGGTATGGATCAGAAACATCATACGCTTCAGGGAAATCTATGGGAATTATATATTTGGCGTTTGTTGCCTTTATTTCGGCAATGCGTTCAAACTCGTTTCCACCTCCTAAAATAGTATATTGTATCCCATTGGCATCACCAATCTTATCTGCTCTTAGGGCATGTCCCTTGTCTTTTGCTTCAAATATTTGAACCATACCCTTGTTAGCATTCAACGCCTCTAGTGAACGGTCTTTGGTGGTAGAATTACCTTTGGCGTACCAAGCCGCATCGCTATACATTTGTCTAAGTAAAGCAAGTGTTCCCATTAATGAAGAGGGGTAGGATTGTCTTTTTAATACGCTCCTATCAAGAGAAAAATACTGTGCAGAGCGGTCATCTAGTACTCTATTGGCATCTGTTCCTGTTCCATTTAGGGCAATAAGGACTCCTGTTCCTCTGGCAATACCATCATGAATATGTGAGTTCACGACACCAAAACCGGCATCTCTAAGTTCTTTAGCCGATTTGTCATCGTATTTAAATTTGCCAATGGCATCATTCTCTGGCATAATATGATCGTTCCAGTAAAAGCCGTCACGTTCCGCTTCGTATTGGTCAGAACGTCCACCGCCGCTAGGTTTTTTAGCTTGCTCCACACCAAATTTAGAATAGACATCTATGAAGGAAGGATATATGGATTTACCAGCTAAATCTACTGTAATGGTATTAGCAGGTAAGCTTACGGAACTTCCTACATTAACTACTTTTCCATTTTGAATCAGCAGTGTACCCTTGTTGATTACCTCCTTAGGGGTTATGTGAATTTTAGCATTGGTAAAGGCTGTATAATTATTATTATTGGCCTTTACGCCTTCGTTTTCAGGAAAGTAGTCCTGTGCAAATAAAAATACGCTACACCAAAAGAGGCATACCGTCAGCATCGTTTTTTTCATTAGAAGTGAGTTTCTATTAGTTGCTTCAAAAATACTATTAGTGTGGGAAATGGGCTAGTATTTGAGTGAATTTAACAAGAGGGATTATGTAGGTGGTAGTTTTAGGTTTCTTATGTTTCATGTTCCAAGTTGGTTATGCAGTAAACGGTGAACAATTTGCAGTTACGGTTTGCACTAAAGCAATACGTGAGCATGGAAGCGATAATAGACAAAAAATTGGAAAGTGGCTTCGTGATGTTAGTATCTTTAGAAGGAGTGAAACGAGAAGTTGACGTGGTTGATAAAGGGTTTATTGACGCGGTAACCTTTGTAACAAGGTCTTGGGATTAAACTGATGGCTTCATGCCTTACCATTAAGATGAACACTATCGCTTTAATTAATCTTCAGCTGTTTAAGCTTGAATTTGATAGTGGTATTTGAACTTTAAAGCGGGTATTGTTTGTGATACGCAATTAATAAGGAAACAACGGCGTTATAACTTTGTATCCCTTGAGCTTGATTATTAGCTTTTAAAAACGAGTTGAATATTGATTTAAAAACTGGTTCTAAAGGATTTTCATATTGATTCCAAAACGCAGACATTTCTTGAAAATTCAACTTTACACCCCCATTTAATTTAGATAGTAGCGCATCAAAAACGACTGAATCACCTCTTCTAACATCATTAAGGCAGTACCCTAAGGCATAAGAATAGGCTGCATATTTAAAATACATATCCTCATTATTTGCCGTTACCAGATACCCGATAAAATTGGTTTCGTTTTCTGCCGAATACCCCAATTGATGACCTATTTCATGACCAGTTACTACAGGAAAGCGAAAACTAGGTAAGAGTCCGTTTACCTGTGCTTCATTTGTAAAAGGATTTAGATAACCCGCGTAACCCATATATGTCAATGCTTTACTAAATAAGGATGTCTTTATACTTGGTCGCTTGTAGGCTAAAAATGGGTGCTTCTCCGTGAGCTGTTCATAACCCACCAGCGTCATGTTGAATTGTTCTTTTTGGGAATAGGGAATGTCGATTCGTTTGGTTGAGTCGTTTATAATCGTTACTTGTATTTCGTTTGTTTTTTTAATGAGTTGCCTGGTAAAATCTACGAGTTCTTGATAGTCTTTAGTTTCTTTTAGTTGTAATTTTTTTACAATAGGCTCCCTATAATAATTAAATCCCCACATAAAATGGAAGGTAAAATAGGCAATGGAGACTACCATTGTTATATCCCTCAAAAACCTAAGTTTGTTATTAAGTAAGCTGCGACCGTTTTTATATAGATATCCGATTGCAAGAATAATTAAAGCGGTGTACAAAAGGTCTCCCACAGAAAAGGGTATCCAACCGAATAAAACCCGAAAAGTATTGGAAACAAAGGGGTAGATACCATTGCTGTAATAGGTCTCTATCCAATCTGTATGTGAACCTAACCATTTTACAAGTATAATCTGAGGAAGTAGGGAAAGTGCAATTCCTGTCTTTAGGTTCATCTTCATTGCATCAAAAATAGCGAAATCCTTTTTCTGTTAGTATTTTTACCATTGATAACTTTGATGCTATGAACAAAGAGCTACTTCAATTACAGCCTACACCTGTATGGAAAAACTTTTCCAAACTCAATGCCGTACCAAGGCCTTCAAAAAAGGAGGAACGTGTTATCGCTTTTGCTATGGATTTTGGAGCTTCGTTGGGTCTAGAAACATTTAAGGACGAAGTTGGTAATGTAATCATTCGAAAACCTGCAAGCGCGGGAATGACCCATAAGAAGATGGTCACCTTACAATCCCATTTGGATATGGTACACCAAAAGAACGCGGACACCGTTTTCGATTTTGATACTCAGGGAATTGAGATGTTTATTGATGGAGATTGGGTAAAAGCAGAAGGAACGACCTTAGGCGCTGATAATGGAATGGGAGTTGCTTCGATAATGGCGCTTTTAGAGAGTACAGATATTGAACATCCACCGCTGGAGGCTCTATTTACCATTGATGAAGAAACAGGGATGACCGGTGCTTTTGGTCTTAAAGGGGGTGTGTTAAAGGGTGAATTGTTATTGAATTTAGATACCGAAGAAGATGATGAGATTGATATTGGATGTGCAGGAGGAATAGATGTAACCGCCACAAGAACTTACACGGAAAAAATGGCTGTTCACGGCGATGTAGGATACCGCATTGAAGTAAGCGGATTAACAGGTGGCCATAGCGGAATAGATATCGATAAAGGCTTAGGTAACGCGAACAAAATAATGAACAGGCTGTTATACGCTGGCATGACTTTGCATATGAGAATAGGTGCTTTGGATGGTGGTAGCCTGCGGAACGCCATTCCGAGAGAAAGTTGGTGTTTACTTAATATTGATAAAAAACAAGAAGCTTCTTTTTTAGCAGTTATAAAGGCTGTTTCACAAGAGATAAAGAATGAACTGGCACTAGTAGAACCCAATCTTAAGATTCACCTTACCAGTGTAAAACCCTGTAAAAAGGTCATGGGTCTTGGCGCTCAAGGTAAATTTATTAGAGGAATTTACGCGGCACTTAATGGGGTCTATACCATGAGCGCAACAATACCAGATTTGGTGGAAACGTCTAATAATATTGCCCGAGTACAACTAACAAATGGTGCTATTACAATAGGATGTTTAACACGCTCCTCGGTAGAAACTGGAAAAATGGATTTGGCAAACTCTTTAAAATCGGTCTTTGAACTTGCTGGATTTGATGTGGGGTTCAGTGGTTCTTATCCTGGATGGAACCCTAATCCCAATTCTAATATTTTAAAAGTTGCAAAGGGAATCTACAAAAATTTATTCAAAGAAGATGCTAGGGTAGTGGCATGCCATGCCGGACTTGAATGTGGGATTCTTGGACAGAATTATCCAGACGTTGATATGATTAGTTTTGGTCCAACCATCATAGCACCCCATTCCCCAGATGAGCGGGTATCCATATCTTCCGTTCAGAAATTCTGGAAGTTCTTATTGGAAATTTTGAAACATACCCCATAGAACAAGAACCTTATTTTAGGTATTAGGCTTACATGTTCCCTAAAATACTGGAAAATATAAAGACGGTATATACTTGCCAATACAACCATTTTTTGGTTATGTCATACGAATTTGGGTTTTGCTTCTTATGTTATTCGTTAGCGACATGCCGCTCAGATGAAAAGGCTTGGTATTATTATCTTCTATGGTATTACCTTTTACAGGAAGTTGTCCTTGTAAGGAAACAATAGTCCCCGTAACAACAAGATTCGATAGTGTATTCTCAATTTCAAAATCCTTTTCTGTATTACCATCCCATTGTTTTCTTGAAGAGTCATAGGAAGAACCAACGAAAAAGAACAGCACATAAGCTATAAAACAGTCGTTTTATAGCTTATGTGCTGTTCTTTGGATGTCGCGATAATCAAGGTTTAAATGCGCCTAGGTATTTTTAGGTCGTTTTCTAACGAATGCATTCGGGTTAGCCCCTAGGTTCTTTTCCTTATTCCCTTCTAATTCCTGTCAGTTCTACATCAAAAATAACATCGGAATTTGGTGGAATTGGACCTGCACCTTGCTCACCCCATCCCAAATGGGAGGGAATAAATAAACGAACCTTATCACCTACCTTCATGGTCAACATACCTTCTTCAAACCCAGCCACGAGTCCAGAGTTGGTAGCATAGGTCATGGGTGCTGGCATATAGCCGCCTCCTTGAGCTTTCCGTTCATCATATTTGCCATATTTCTTAGCTATTTCTTCGTAGTTGCTTTCAAATAAAGATCCATTGGGTAAATAACCAGAATACATCACATCTACTTTTTGCCCTATTTTTGGTTTTTCACCATCGCCCTCTTTTAAGACAAGCATTTTTAAGCCAGATGGTAGTTGTTTTGCTTTGTCGGATTGGCTTTCTAATTCTGTTGCAAACTCAGACATCATACCTATCATAGCAGCTTGCTTTTCGGCTTTTTCTTTTTCTATAACTGCTAAACGTTCCTCTTCGTTGTCAAAGTAGTCTGTCATAATTTTTATAGCATCAAAGTTCTTAGCTTCCTTACCATTTCTAATAATTGTAACAGTCGTCATTGTTACGCTGTCCACTGGTTTATTTCCTGCTCCTACGGGAACATTGGCAATAGAGTCTACCACCGCTAAACCTTCTACAACTTCTCCGAAAATGGTATGTACACCGTCTAACCAAGGTGTAGGATTATGTGTTATAAAGAATTGACTTCCGTTAGTTCCTGGGCCACCGTTTGCTGAGGAAAGTAGTCCTTTTCTATCGTGTACTAAAGAGTCATTGAACTCATCCATAAAACGATACCCCGGATTACCTGTCCCAGTGCCGGTTGGGCACCCTCCCTGTATCATAAAGTCTTTCATTACACGGTGAAAAATAAGTCCGTCGTAATACTTTTTGTCCTTAAAATTTGGACTTACAAACGGACTATTACCTTCTGCTAATGACACAAAATTAGCAACAGTAACAGGGGTTTTAACATGCTCTAAGCGCACGATAATATCTCCTTTACTTGTTTTTATATCTGCAAATAAGCCATCTCCCAAATCTGTACGCTGACTGGTCTTGCAACTTGCAAGCGCTAAAGCGAATACGGCTAAAACATAGAATTTTTTGAACATAATGGTAAGTTTAAATATCTGATTTAAGTTGTTGTTTTTCAATCTTTAAAATTTCTATCGTAGATTTTAGAGGAACGTTCGTTCCAATTCGTTTTGTATCTCCATGTATTCCAAAACCTAATGAGGATGGAAACAGAAATGTAGCTTTTTCACCTTCCTTGAGTAATTTAACAGCATTTCTAAGTCCTATAAAAAGTTCTTGTTTATCAACTTTGTATGTGACTACACCAATTTCTTTCTGTGAATACAAGGTGTCGTTGTCGAGCGTTAGAAGGTCATAGGTCATAACAACTAAATCGTCAGTCGTTGGCCTGTAGTTTGTGCTGTCGTTTACAACTAAGTAATGGTACCATGAACCGGAGGCCGTATGACTATAATGTTTTAGGGAGTCGGTTTTAATGATTTCTTGTATTTGCTGCTCTTCCAATTGTAGTAATTTTTTACTACGCTCGATTGATGCCTTGAAAAAGCTCCCACTTTTGGTTTGTACCGGTTTTCTTGGCACAGGACCAGCGCAGCTCATCGTAATTAATAATATGATAACCCCAAACCTTGTTCTCATTAGGTAAGTTCTTTTTTAAATTGCGGTAGTAATGATTCAAAATAGCTGGTAGTTTCAGCAATGGATAAATCACTTTTTCCTCCTGCGGCATTAGTATGCCCACCTCCCTCAAAAAACTGTCTAGCAAAATTGTTCACTGAAAAATCACCAACGGACCGAAATGATATTTTCAAGATACCTTCCTCTTTATTCTCAATAAAGATAACTGCAAAACGAATATTTTCTAAGGTTAGGCCGTAATTGACAAAACCTTCCGTATCTCCTTTAGTATAGTTATATTGGTCTAGTTCATTTTGACTAAGGGTGATATATGTAGTATTGTACTCCTCCAAGATGACCATGTTTTTTAATGCACATCCCAATAGATGTAGTCTACTTGGTGAGTTCGTATCATATATTCTACTATGAATGGCCGTATTGTCAGCACCTTTATCTATTAAATCTGCTATTACCCTATGCGTCGTGCTTGTAGTTGCCTTAAATTTAAATGAACCGGTATCCGTCATAATTCCAGTGTAGATACAGTTGGCCATTTCTGCTGTGATTTTGTCCGCGGCATCTAAATACCCCAAAAGGTGATACACCATTTCACACGTAGAACTCATGCTCACATCGGAATACATAATTTGAGCATAATCCGAAGGTTCTTGATGATGGTCTACCATGACGAACACAGCGGTTGCTGCTTCTAGATGAGCGGTCATTTGACCAACTCTTCCAAGATGATTAAAATCTAAAGTAAAGATGATTTCGGCATTATTCAGTACGGTTTTTGCCTGCGAATTTTCCTTTTCAAAATTTAAAACGGTATCCGCTCCAGGCATCCATTTTAAAAACTTAGGAAAATCATTAGGTGCTACTACAACAGCATCGTGTCCCATATGGTTTAGGTAGTGCCAAAGTGCCAACGTTGAACCTATGGCATCGCCATCGGGGTTCTTATGTGGTATAATCGCTATTTTTTTGGGTAGCGAAAGCAGGGTTTTAAGGGCATTTATGTGCTCTAAATTCATGGCGGCAAAGATACAATTTAATACCATAAGGGTAAAAATGAAAGTGTATTTTTGTGCTACATATAATAATAGGATATGAGAATAATAGTTTCACTTCTTTCTTTTGCGGTAGCCATTTCATGCGTTTCAACTAAGAACACAACAAAAGATACGGATGAATTCACCATCGCCTTTGGCTCTTGTAACAAGACTTCATTACCCAATTTATTATGGGACGATATACAACAAACAAATCCTGATGTTTGGATTTGGGGCGGAGACAATATTTATGCCGATACAGACGATATGCAAAAATTAGCGCGCATGTATGAAGTCCAAAATAGGGTGCCGGGCTATAAAAAGTTAACTTCGGTAACACCTATAATCGGGACTTGGGACGATCATGACTATGGTTTAAATGATGGTGGAACTGAATTTGTTGCTAAAAAGGAAAGTCAGCAAAAATTTCTTGACTTCATGGGTGTTCCCGCAAATAGCCCAAGGCGCCAACAGGAAGGAGTATATGCTTCGCATGACTATATGCGAAATGGAGGTAAGTTAAAAGTAATTGTTTTGGATACCCGTTATTTTAGAACAGGGCTAACGCCGGATACCGAAACAAAAAGACGGACGAAGCTCAATGAATATGGGGAAGGAACAGTACTTGGAAATACACAGTGGACATGGCTGGAGAATGAATTGAAAAACTCAAAAGCTGATTTTAATATTATAGTGAGTAGTATCCAAATACTTTCAAATGAACATGGGTTCGAGTGTTGGGGAAATTTTCCGCACGAGGTAGATCGTTTCAAACGTACCATTGCAAGCACCCAGGCTAATGGCGTTATTGTTCTATCAGGAGACCGTCATATTTCAGAAATCTCCAGAACCGAAATTGCAGGTTTACCCTATCCCTTAATTGATTTTACCAGTAGTGGGCTTACGCATGCCTATAGTAGTTTTACTGGTGAACCAAATCCGTTTAGGGTTGGCAAGGTAGTTAGCACAGAGAGTTTTGGTACAGTAATATTAAATTTTAAAACGAAAACTGCGGTATTACGGATGTTGGGTGATAATGGTACGGTACTCGGTGAATTGCGACAAACCTATGAATAGTTGTAGGTTCGCTATAAAACCGTATTTTTGCGCAAAATTTTAGATATGAGTACAAATAGAACATTTACAATGATTAAGCCAGATGCCGTTGCCAACGGGCATATTGGGGCTATATTGGAAAAAATTGCTGCGTCTGGATTTAAGATTGTAGCTATGAAATATACACAGTTGAGTCTTAGGGATGCCCAAGAGTTTTATGCTGTTCACAAAGAGCGACCATTTTTTGGTGAGTTAGTCGAGTTTATGACCAGAGGTCCAATTGTTGCCGCTATTTTAGAAAAAGAAAATGCTGTTGAGGATTTTAGAGCTTTAATAGGTGCCACCAATCCTGCCGAAGCAGCAGAAGGTACAATAAGAAAAATGTTCGCTACGGATATTGCTGAAAATGCCGTGCATGGTTCTGATAGCGATGAGAATGCTGCTATAGAAGGCGCCTTTCATTTTTCAGGAAGAGAAATTTACTAGTAGTTTTCTTCGATATATTATTGACCGATTCAGTGTAAACTGAGTTGGTTTTTTTGTTTAGCTTATAAATTCCTAGTTGAAGGGCAGTGAAAATTTATGTGGTTAGAATCGTGGTAAATGCTATGCTAAAACAGGGTGACAAAAGCTCATTTATTACGATTTATTGTAGTTGAATTTTAGCTTGAAGCTGTAATAAGGTCTAGCCTAACGAAGCACAATCTTTTTCACTAAATTTTTTCCAAGCTCTTCATTCAACATGGTAATAATCTTAGACGTGCCTAAACTAAGTTCTTCTCGTAGTACCGATGAGGAAAGGGATACGAATAGGGTGTCATTTCTCAGTTCAATAGCTGTGGTGTAATTATTTACCCCGTTTCCCATAAGTCTCACCCAAGCGGCTCTGGCATCTACTTTATCCATTCCGCCCTGCAGCTTGTTTTTTTGGATAAAGGCAGATAGCGCCTCCTTCATATTAAGATTATCGTTTTCTCTTTTAGCCATATTATGGAGCAATGCTTATAGGTTCAAATCGTTTATAGTGGTATTGAATGCCATCTTCGTTTTGTATTGAGAAATTATCCTCCGTTAATGCCGTTAATGTTTCCTGCCACGTACTAAGTTCGTTTTCATAGCTAAGGATATATGTTTCCTCGCTTATCAATACTTCAAAGGGTTCAGCATCATCTGATGTCTCATAATTTCCATCAAACCTAGGGTTCATTTTTTTTCTAAAGCCTTTTAATCCTTCTAGTTGAATAAAATCTATGGTAGTGCTCATTTTGTATTCTTTTTCTCCTCCGTTAGGAAAAGTTACCTTTTCTATTTCCCAATATCCATTTAGCAGATGTAGTTTGTCCTCAGTTACCGAGGTGCATGAAACTAGAAATCCAAAACATAAAAAAAGTAGTAGACGGTTCATGTTGTTACAGTTTGAATATTTTATAAGATTGATGTATTTTTTTTACTACGTTTTCGGTTCTATCCGCATGGGTGTCACTCACAAATATCTGTCCAAAATTTTCCTCGTTTACCAGCGTAATTATATGTGCGACCCTGTTCTCATCCAATTTATCAAAAATATCATCCAACAACAAGATCGGTGTGGTTTTGGAAACGTCTAACATAAATTGAAACTGAGCAAATTTTAGGGCTATCAAAAAGGATTTTTGTTGTCCTTGGCTTCCAAATTTTTTAATAGGATACTCAGTTATGGTGAAACTGAGGTCGTCTTTATGAATACCAACACTCGTGTATTGTAGTGCTCTATCTTTATCAATATTTTTCTCTAATAAGCTCGCTGTATCGTTAAGGTGAAGTTTGCTGTCATAACTTAAATGCACCTCTTCTGTGTTTCCCGTAATCGCCTTGTATTGGATTTTGAATATGGGAATGAATTTTTCTAGAAATTGGCTCCTTTTGGCGAATATTTCTGATCCATAGGTGTGTAGTTGGTCATTATACACGCCCAATGTGTGTTTATCAAACGTATGGTTTGCAGCAAAATATTTTAAAAGCGCATTTCTTTGGGAAAGCACTTTGTTATAGTTTATTAAGGATTGTAGATATGCCTTGTCAGATTGAGAAATGACTCCGTCCATAAATTTTCGTCTAACATCACTACCTTCCGAAATAAGATCGCGATCAGCAGGAGAAATTATAACTAAGGGTACTAGTCCAATATGATCGGCAAAGCGATCATATGCCTTGCCATTTCTTTTAATGATTTTTTTATTGTTCCTTTTTAAACTACACACGATTTTTTCTTCTCGATTTTCCTTTTCAAAAAGTCCCTCGATAACAAAAAAGTCCGTGCCGTGCTTTATGTTCTGCGAGGCAATGGGGTTAAAATAACTTTTTCCGAAGGAGAGGTGGTAAATAGCATCAAGAATATTGGTCTTTCCCTTTCCATTATCACCTACAAAGCAATTGATTTTTGAATCGAATACTAAGTCCTTTGACTCAAAATTTTTATAGTTAAGAAGGGATACCTTTTTAAGAAACATTAAAATTTACCGAATTTTTGATTTGGATAGGTCTATTTCACCTGAATAATTCAAAAATAACGAATAAATACGCCATTGGATTTCAATAAAAACTTTATTTTTGCCCGACCAATAAATTTTGAGATGGCAACATATAAGAAAAGAGGATTCAAACCACAAACGAAGGCTGAGATTCAGGAGTTTGACGAGCAAGAAAGCACAACGGCAGAAGTGTTTAGTAGCTTGGACGAAGGAGCTTCTAGATCAGAGGAGTGGGTTTCCAAAAACCAAAATTATATTTTAGGCATCATTGGTGTCATCGCGATTGGCGTATTGGGCTACTTAGCCTATGTTCAATTTGTTCAAAAACCAAAAGAGACCAATGCAGCTAACGAAATGTATTACCCACAACAATATTTTGACCAGGCTTTAGCAAGTACTACTGCTAAAGACTCTTTATTTACATTGGCTTTAGAAGGCGGTGAAGGTAAGTATGGTTTTTTAGATATTATGGAAGAGTATAGTGGGACTAAGGCAGCAAACTTGGCGAGCTACTCGGCAGGGATGGCTTATTTGAATATGAGTAAGTACCAAGAAGCAATTAGTTACTTACAAGATTTTAGTTCTGATGATGAAATTCTTGGTGCCTTGGCAAAAGGAGGTTTGGGGGATGCATTTATGCAGTTGGAGCAAGCTTCGGATGCGTTAGGGTATTACGAGGCCGCAGCTGTACATAGCACAAATGCCTATACTACGCCTAAATTCTTGTACAAAGCGGGTGTGACTGCACTTGAAATGGGAGAAAAAAGCAAAGCCTTAGGGTTTTTCCAACGTATCAAAGATGAGTTTTCAGATTCTGAAGCTGCAGCGTCCATAGATGCCTTCATTGGAATGGCAAAAGCTGGTGCATAATGGCAACAGCGAATAAAAATTTATCGGTTTACGATAAGGCAACGATCCCAAGCGCGAAGAAATTTCGGTTTGGGATCGTTGTTTCTGAATGGAATCCTGAAATTACCGAGGGTCTATATAATGGTGCAGTTAAGGCGCTTTTAGATTGTGATGTTCTCGATGCGAATATTGTAAGATGGAACGTTCCAGGTAGTTTTGAGCTTGCCTTTGGATGTAAGAAACTCATTCAAAAAGGGGGTTTTAACGCTGTAATTGCTATTGGAAGTGTAATACAGGGAGAAACTAAGCATTTTGATTTTGTCTGTAGTGCAACTGCACAAGGTATTATGGATCTAAACGTACAGGCTGATGTACCCGTTATTTTTTGTGTACTTACGGATAATACACTACAGCAATCTATAGATCGTAGTGGGGGCAAGCACGGTAACAAAGGCACTGAGGCTGCAATAGCCGCTATTAAGATGGCTGCTCTTGGCAGTTTAGTCTAAGTAATTTTTCTTATCCTTATTTTTTTATTTTTTACGTCTTTAACTAAGACCAGAATATAAACTGTTATATAATAGGACTGTTAACAAATTTTGGCACTTCTTTTTGTGAGCCGTTTTTGGTTTTTAAGTAACTTTGGGACTATGGGAATGCTGAGCAAAATAACGCGATTGCGTAGAAATAGACAGTACGACTACAGTCCAAGGTATTATGATGATAAGGGTAAGGGTAATCCTTATAAATTAGAACCTAAATTTGATAAATACAGAAGTACCTTAAGTAACCAGCGGGGATTAAAAAACAAAATCACTAATGCACTAGAAGACTCCCGAAGAGAAGGAGATCGTAGTTTGAAAATACGAATGGCCGTTATTTTAGCCGTTTTGGTCTTTATTTTTCTATTTATAATAGATTTTGACCTTACCATATTCTTTTCCTAAATAATGGCTGATATCATTAGACTCTTACCGGACCACGTAGCAAACCAAATCGCTGCCGGCGAAGTGGTGCAACGCCCTTCTTCTGTAGTCAAGGAACTATTGGAAAATGCTATTGACGCTGGAGCTACTGAAATTAAACTGATTGTAAAGGGTGGTGGTAAAACGCTTATTCAAGTTGTAGATAATGGCAAAGGAATGAGTGTTACCGATGCGCGTTTGAGTTTTGAACGGCATGCTACTTCTAAAATAGAAAAAGCGGAAGATCTTTTTAATCTGAGCACCAAGGGGTTTCGTGGAGAAGCTTTGGCCTCTATAGCAGCAATTGCCCATGTAGAGATGATGACGAAGACTGAAGTTGATGAGGTAGGTACGCACATAAAGATAGAAGGCAGTAAAATAAGTAGTCAAGAGGTTGTGGTAGTACCAAAGGGTACTTCAATGTTGGTAAAGAATCTTTTTTTCAACATTCCAGCCCGTAGAAATTTCCTGAAGTCGGATAACGTAGAGTATCGTCACATTACCGATGAATTTCATAGGGTAGCGTTGGCGCACCCCCAAATTGCATTTCACTATTATAATAACGGCAGTGAGGTATTTGTGCTACCTTCAAATGATTTTCGAAAGCGAATCGTTAATGTTTTCGGGAGAAAAGCAAACGAGAAATTGGTGCCTGTAAATGAAGATACGCAAGTTGTACGTATTTCTGGTTTTGTTCAAAAGCCCGAGTTTGCCAAGAAGAGTAGGGGAGAGCAGTTTTTCTTTGCAAATAATCGATTTATTAAAAGTCCGTATCTACATCATGCTATCCTTGGTGCTTTTGAAGGCCTAATTAGACCTGGAACTCATCCTGGTTATTTTCTTAATTTAGAAGTTGATCCAAGTACGATAGATATAAATATACATCCAACTAAAACAGAGGTAAAGTTTGATGATGAGCATACCCTATATGCGTACTTAAAATCTGCGGTTAAACATAGTTTGGGTCAGTTTAATGTTGTACCTGCTATTGATTTTGAACAGAATCAGAACTTGGATACGCCTTACTCCTATCAAAATAAGCAAGTGTCCAGCCCAAATGTATCCGTAGATGCAGGTTTTAATCCGTTTAAGGAGGAAACCCAAACAATACCTCGTGGTGGTAATTTCACAAAGCCAAGTGCTAAAGGGTGGGAACATCTCTATGAGGGGCTACAAGTTAATAAACAGGAATTTAGGCCAAGTACCATTACCTTTGAATCTGAAGAGATAAACAGTACCATTTTTGATTCGGAAAAAGACCAAAGCGATCGTGTAACTACGACCTTTCAGCTACGAAAAAAGTACATTATAACTACGATTAAATCTGGCATGGTAGTTATTAACCAGAGCAGGGCACATCAGCGCGTTCTATACGAAAAATTTCTTAAAAACATTACGATCAAGGAGGCGGTAAGCCAGCAATTACTCTTTCCGCTTTCTTTGTCCTTTTCCAAATCTGAATTGGATATATTAAGTGAGATTAAGGAAAGCCTTTGTTCTGTAGGATTTGTATTCGGTGAAATTGGCTCGGAAACGGTTGAGGTCAAAGGGGTTCCGGTGGTGGTAGTGGAGAGTGAAGTACAGATGGTGATGGAACAGTTAATTTCCGATTTTCAAATGGAAATTTCTGCTGATAGTTTTTCACAAAGTGATATGTTGGCAAAAACCTTGTCCAAGACACTTTCAGTTAAAACAGGGGAATTTCTAGACGATAGATCACAGTTGGCTTTGGTAAACGATTTGTTCGCGTGTAAGGAAACGACCTTGAGTCCGTTTAATAAACCTACCTACGTAACAATCACAGAAAATGATATTGATAGAAAATTTATATAAATGGGTAGAATAACAGAGGCGATTAAGCACTTATTGATTATTAACATATTATTTTTTGTTGCTACTCAATTGTATGGCGATCAAATGTACCAATGGTTTTCACTTTGGTTTCCAAAGAATGAGAATTTTGGGCTTTGGCAAATTCTTTCCCACATGTTCATGCATGGAGGTTTCATGCATATATTATTTAATATGTATGCACTTTGGGCTTTTGGGACGCCTTTGGAACAAATGTGGGGTAGGAATAAGTTCTTTTTCTTTTACTTTTCTGCAGGTCTTGGTGCAGCGTTGATTCACACTGGGGTAAATTATTATCATTTTAATGAAGGTATGTCCGCTCTGGTAGAAGCTGGTATTTCGGAGAGTAGTATTATGGAGATTATATCTGGCGGGCAATATAGTCCCGGCTGGTATGAGATTGCAGGAAAAGCTACAATAGATGACTTTTTAAGTGCGTATAATACTCCTGCTGTTGGTGCTTCAGGTGCTATTTATGGGGTGCTGGTCGCATTTGGTATGTCTTATCCCAATAGTGAGCTTTTCCTAATGTTTATTCCAGTACCGGTGAAGGCTAAGTACTTTATTCCTGTTTTGATTGGCCTGGATTTATTTTCAGGTGTTACCGGATATAGCCTTTTTGGACAAGGAATTGCTCATTTTGCCCATATTGGCGGAGCGCTTTTCGGGTTTTTAATGATGTGGTACTGGAAGAAAAATCAGTTCAATAATAATAGATGGAATTAGCATATGGCGCAAGGGAATCTTAAATACCAGTTTAGTAGATTATCGATTGCTGAAAAGCTAATTGCCATAAATCTTGCCGTGTTCATCGTGGAGCGCTTGGCTACCTTTTTGTTGCGATTATCTAGCAATAGTATTGTGCAATGGTTTGAGCTGCCAAAGGATTTTTTTGACTTTTTGCTACAGCCATGGTCTATAGTTAGCTACTCTTTTTTCCATGGTGGTTTCGGTCATCTTTTTTGGAATATGTTACTTATTTATTTTGTGGGACGCATATTTCTTAATCTTTTCGATGCTAGACGGTTTTTAAATGTATATCTCCTAGGTGTAATTATGGGAGGTTTATTCTTTATCTTAGGTTATAATATTTTCCCCGCCTTTTTCAATGTAAATGCGTATTTAATTGGCGCCTCGGCGGGAGCTAGCGCCATACTTATTTTTATTTGTGCTTACATACCCAATCAAGAAGTACGCTTAATTTTCTTCAATGTGAAATTATGGTATATTGGTGCTTTTGTAGTATTGATGGATTTAATTCAACTGCCGGCAAGTGGTAATGCAGGCGGCCATTTAGCCCATTTGGGGGGTGCATTACTAGGATATTGGTACGCAAGACAATTGGTTAATGGGACCGATATTGGAGCGGGTTTTTCAAGATTCTTGGATGCCATGGTAAATCTTTTTAAACGCAGTGAAAGGAAAGGTCCATTAAAAACGGTGTATAATAGTAAAAAGGGTAGGTCGGCGACTTCAACCAAAGCAGAGTATGATAAGCAGAGTAATCAAAAGAAAATTGATGCTATTCTAGATAAGATCAGTAAATCTGGATATGAGAGTTTGTCCAAGACTGAGAAAGACTTTCTTTTTCAAGCTGGTAAGGAGGATTAGCTTCTATGAAAAAATTATCATTTTTTAACCGGATAGTATTTTATCTGAATGTGATTGTTGCTGTTGCCTTGCTTGTAGCCTGTATAGTTCCATATACGGATTCCGCGAGTTTGGCATTTTTTAGTTTGGCTGTACCTGGGTTAGTAATTATTAATCTAATGTTTGTTGCATATTGGGCCCTATGCAAACGTATTTTAGTAGTACTACCTATGGCCGTTTGTACATATGGTTATATAGCGTTAGGGTCATTTATAAATTTCGGAATTCCATCTAAAACAGTCGAAGATGGTGGTTTGCTTAAACTCATGACTTATAATTCTCTCGGTTTTAGAGGAAAAGAGGAAAGTTGGGAAAGTACCGCTGGTGATAGTATTGTGAAATTCATCAATAAAGAGGTTCCGGACATCATCTGTTTTCAGGAGTATGATTATATGAAAATGGGAAAGGATAGCTTTGAGGCTTATCCTTACAGTATTGTCGATAGTGAGTTTGGCAAGCTAGATGACCGGCTATATCAAGCGATTTATTCAAAGTATAAGATAGTAGGTAAGGGTTTTCTGGATTTTGGAAATACGTTGAATAGTGCTGTTTATGCAGATATTGTTTTTAAGCACGATACCCTTAGAGTTTATAGTGTTCATTTGCAGTCTTTAAACATAAGGCCGCGTGATCTTAAAAATGAGCGTTCGGATAGGCTTTTTGCTAGATTACGCAAGTCGTTTCAAAAACAACGCCAACAGGCCGAGATGCTTCGTAGGCATATGGATTCCAGTCCCTATAACAAAATAGTAGCTGGCGATTTTAATAACAACCAATTCTCTAGTGTCTATTTTAATGTAAAAGGGGATTTAAAGGATACGTTCGTAGAAAAAGGCACTGGTTATGGGGGAACAATCAACTTCTGGAAGTTTCCTTTTCGTATCGATTTTATTTTGGTAGAGCCGATGTTTAAGGTTGTTACCCATCAAAATTATGATATCAACCTTTCTGACCATGAGCCTATTATGGCTTCAATTAAAATTGCTTCTGATGAATAAACAATCTACGGTGTCCGCTACCATATGGATAAGAAAAGCGATGCCCCAGATACGTGTTTTTTTCACTACCGTTAGTAAGACATAAACGCCTATGGCCCAATACGTATGTAAGGGATGAAAGTTAATGCTACATCGTATGGAGTCAAAAATTGGTGTTGCTAGTATATGGTCAACATCAAGAATAATCCCCAACAAAAGAATAATCGCTGCTTTTAGTCTCTGTTCCTTAAAAAAGAAATAGGCAATGAATAAGGGAACAATAAAGTGAATGCCGTAGTGGAATAGAAACCTAAGCATTAGCTAGCGAGAGTTTTGCCTCTTTTAAATAGGTGATAGCTTGTGGGCCTAAGTTGAACAAAAGGTCAAGGATACTTAAATTAGAAATAAAACCATGTCTATCTCCAAATACTTGTACATATTCTGCTTGGGCTAACGTAATAGTATTCTTTACACTAATCAAATGTCGGTAGTCTATTTTGGTATTAGTGCCAAGTGTAAAGGTTTCAGTTTGTGCAGTAGGCATCTCCAACTGAAGACAATCGCAAATGGTCTCTATGGTTTTTAGGTTAAATTCCATCAGGTATTCAAAATTGGTATCGTACAACGGTTGTATTTCATCTTCATAAAACTCAAAAAAGGGAGATGTTCTATAGGCTGTTTCTAACGTACGCCAATGTTGACGTTGCCATGGATAGCTGTTATCTATTCGTACCTCTTTGTTACGTTGTTTGCCATTGCTTTGACCAACGTGGGAAATAGGAACACTGAGTATATGTTTTCCTCTGTCGTTGCTGATATACGTCCTATTTCTAAAAGTCTGTTTTTGGTAATTTCCTTGGGTTTCCCAAATAATATCGTCGTTTTTTACAAAAGCGGTAAAAAAGGCAATATTGGGAAAATAGGCTGGATAGAGAATACTCATAATTAGGCTTCATTCGATTTTTTACGCTTCCATAACCAGCTTCCAACAAAATAAGCAACCAGTAGTATCAAAAAGTATTTGAAGTAGGATTGCGGTTCTCCATCACCGTTTACCGTTGTAAATATGCGATTCCAACGTGGCCTCCAATGGGTAATACTTTCCGTGAAGTTATCAAAACTCATCCAAATAAAGATTGGAGTGCCAACTATGTGGTTTTCTGGAACATAGCCCCAAGCGCGACTATCTTCCGAATGGTCTCTGTTATCTCCCATCATCCAGTAGTAGTCTTGTTTAAAAGTATAGGAATTGGCCACTTGATTATTAATCTTAATTTGGTTTCCTGCAACGCTAACCGTGTTTAGTTCATATTCACGTATAATTTTTTTATATAAGGGCAGGGTCTTAAGGTTTAGTGGCACGGTTACACCCTTTTTAGGAATGTAAATAGGTCCCATTTGACTATAGTTCCATGGGTAATCAGGGCTTTGTGGAAATAGGTTAACACCTCTTCGTCCTTTGGGATTAATTTGCTGCACTACGGAATCAATACTTGCATCTTCTTTTAACATTGCTACCATCTCAGCTGTAAGTGGCGCAATGCGTTCCCTTTCCGTTACTTCCCGCAAGGAAAGCCCCAATTTTTTAATAGCTGACGCGGGAATACCTGAACCCTTCGTATATAATTCCAATTGATTATTTTCTCCTTGGTTATATCCAAGTAAATATGGATTTATGGCCTGCGCTTGTTGTTGATTTAATGGATTGGAAAGGTATTTTCTAGTAAAGTCTGTCACTCCAATTTTATTCAATAATCTAGAAGAAACCCCTTTACTACTATAAATGGAATAATCAAACTGTGGTTTAGCACTACCGGGTAGTTCCAATTGTTTGCCGTTTATGAAGACATAGCCATTTCTAACCTCAAGAGAATCTCCCGGAACTCCAACACAACGTTTAACATAGTTAGATTTTTTATCTATGGGTTTTCTAACACCTGCTTCTCTTTTAAAGAAGCGTCTTACGGTATCTGCTGGCCAACTAAATACAACAATATCGTTACGGTCTACTTTGGTGAAACCAGGAAGCCGAAAGTAAGGGAGTTGTGGTTTGTTTACATATGAAGGTACACCTACAACAGGCAAGGTATCATGAACCATTGGAGCGGCAACGGTAGTCATTGGCGTTCTTGCCCCGTAATGAAATTTACTGACGAAAAGAAAATCACCCACTCGGAGGGTGCGCTCCAAAGATCCCGTTGGGATAACATATGGTTGAATAAAATAGGTATGTACTAAGGTTGCTGCTACCACGGCAAAGACAATTGAACTCACCCATTCTCCCATGGCAGTCTTGGGTTGCAGGCTACGGTTCTCTATGTGTTTTACATCTAAGGCATAGTTTACGTAGTAGATATATAAGCCCAATGTAAAAATAACAAGCCAAGATTCTAGTATGCTATTTCTCCCGTAACTTCGTATGGTCTCTACCCAAATTACCGGGAACATCAGTAAGTTGATAATCGGAATAAACAGCAATATTACCCACCACTTAGGTCTATTGATTATTTGCATCAATACTACGGCATTGTATATTGGAATAGCGGCTTCCCAAGCTTTTCTACCTGCTTTTACATATAATTTCCAAGTTCCTAAGAAATGGACAACCTGTACTAGGAGTATAAAAAGAATCCATTGTGTACCGTTCATATTGTTGCTGTTTAGTTTTTATATCAATGACATGTATGTGGTTCTCTAGTAATAAGAGCTCTGTGCCATTAGTAGTATTAGATGAAAATTTGTTACTATTTTAACCAAGGTTTAACACATCTCGCATGGTAAAGACACCTGTCTTTCCATGAATCCACTCCGCTGCAATGATAGCACCTTCTGCAAAGCCTTCTCGATTATGGGCAGTATGCTGTAAGCTAATTGTGTCTACCTTGCTTTTGTAGGCTATCGTATGCGTTCCAGGGATTGTTCCTATTCTTTTTGAGTTTATCTGGATAAGGCCACTTTCATTTTTTTCTGAATTCCATCCTTCGTATTCTGAATTTGCAATGATACCTTCTGCTAAAGTAATGGCCGTGCCGCTGGGAGCATCCAATTTTTGAGTATGGTGTATTTCTTCAATAGCTACCTTGTATTGTTCGATATCCTTCATCATTTTAGCAAGTTGCAGATTGAGTTCAAAAAAAATATTTACACCCAAGCTAAAGTTGGAAGCATAAATAAAAGCACCTTTTGTTTTATTACAAAGAGCAACAGCCTCATCATATTTATCTAACCATCCCGTTGTGCCCGATATAACTGGTGTATTATTGTTCAGACAATTGGAAATATTACCAAAGGCAGCGTTTGGCATGCTAAAATCTATCGCTACATCAATATTGCTAAAATCAATTTCTTGGGATTCTTGGTCTATTTTAGCAACAATTTCATGGTGCCTGTCTAGCGCGATTTGCTCTAGCATCTGTCCCATTTTTCCGTAACCGAAAAGGGCGATTCTCATAATTAAAATTTAACGGTTAGGGCCATTCCGTAGTTAGGATTATTCGTAATGGGGTTCATGTCTAAATAGGGTTGAAAGTCAAGGCTTAGATTATCATCAACATTAAACTGTTTTAGATGCGCAGTTACATTCGCATCTATAATGTTCAGTGCATATATAACGATACATGCCACGAGCCATAAGTCTCTATCTTCTTGAAAACGTTCTTGTTGGTTTTCCAAATCACCTACATCAAAATCTGGGGCCTGTCCAGGTTCATTGTCTCCAGCTAAATCGTAAAATTCGTCGTCTGTGAATCCTGCTTGCCTACGTTTGAAAGCCGTTCTGAATCTTTGATAATTGTCATTGTTAAAGGAATACATATAAATACTACCCCCCAACGCACCCCATACGATAGGTGCTTTCCAATATTGTTTATTATAAATCTGTCCAAGTCCTGGGACTACGGTAGAATAAAATGCAGCTTTACTTGGCGCTAGTGGATTTATAGCTTCTTTGGTCATGATCAATGAATCCAGCACCACTAAATTATCACGTTTTAAATCTGTTTTTAGACTATCTACATGTTGGGTTTCAGGTTCAATGGTTTCTTGCGCCTTGCACAGGTACATGGAAAATAAGCAGGCAAACAAGAAAGTAACCAGTTTATGCACCTGTAATCAGCTTTTTAATTCGCTTAAATTCTTCTTCAGAATGAAACGGAATCGTGATTTTGCCTTTTGATTTACCCGTAGTACTTATAGCTACCTTTACCGATAAACGCTCAAGCAATTCTTCAGCACCTTTTTGTATGAATTCTGGAGCTTCTTTTACCTTTGGCTTAGTTTGTTTTTCTTCTGTGAACTCCTTGTAATTTTTTACCGCATTTTCGGTCTCTCTTACAGAAAGGTTTTGACCAACAATTTTTTCATACAAAGCTATTTGATCTTCCCTATTTTCAATATTGACCAATGCTCTCCCATGGCCCATACTCAAAAAGCCATCTCTCATTCCGGTTTGGATAATAGGGTCCAATTTTAAAAGTCGCATGTAATTAGCGATGGTAGATCTCTTTTTACCCACCCGCTCACTTAATTTTTCTTGGGTAAGATTTATTTCATCTATCAGTCGTTGGTAAGAAAGTGCAATTTCAATGGGATCTAAATCTTGTCGTTGTATATTTTCCACCAAAGCCATTTCCAAAGACTCCTGGTCATTGGCAATGCGTATGTATGCAGGAATAGTCTCAAGCTTCAGCAGTTTTGAAGCTCTAAAACGTCGTTCCCCTGAAACAAGCTGGTAGCTGTTAAATCCAAGCTTTCTAACAGTAATAGGTTGTATCACTCCTAACTCCTTAATAGATGTTGCCAGTTCCTGTAATGATTCATCATTAAAGTTAGACCTCGGTTGAAAAGGGTTTACTTCAATACGTTCTAAATCCAGCTCAATTATATTGCCAACAACTTTATCGGCGTTTTTATCAGCTGCAGATTTTATATCATTTTCTGGATCTTTCAGTAGGGCCGAAAGCCCTCTTCCCAGTGCTTGTTTTTTTACTGCTTTTGCCATGTTAAACTATCTCCTTATTTTTTTTGACAACTTCGCTCGCTAGGTTTAAGTAGTTGGTGGCTCCTTTACTAGAAGCGTCATACTTAATAATACTTTCCCCATAACTTGGAGCCTCACTCAACCTAACGTTACGTTGAATTATGGTATCAAATACCATATCGCCAAAGTGTTTCTTTACCTCTTCAACTACTTGGTTGGATAATCGTAATCTTGAATCATACATAGTTAAAAGCATGCCTTCAATATCCAAATCGGCATTATGAATGCGTTGGACACTTTTAATCGTGTTTAATAATTTACCTAATCCTTCTAAAGCAAAATATTCACATTGAATAGGGATGATTACAGAATCTGCTGCTGTAAGGGCGTTTAGTGTAATCAGTCCTAAGGATGGCGCACAATCTATTAAAATAAAATCGTAGTCTTTTTTAAGATCTACAATGGCGCTTTTCATCATGTATTCCCGGTCGTCCTTATCTACCAATTCTATCTCGATGGCAACCAGGTCTATATGCGCAGGGATTAAGTCTACGTTAGGGGACGATGTAGGGATGATGGCTTCTTTAGCTGTTTTGGTATGCTCTAGCAATTGATAGCTTCCTACTTCTACTTCGTCCACATTAATTCCTAAGCCCGATGTGGCATTTGCTTGGGGGTCTGCATCTATCAAAAGAACTTTTTTCTCCAACACACCAAGTGCTGCTGCCAAGTTCACTGAGGTTGTAGTTTTACCTACCCCACCTTTTTGATTTGCAATAGCAATAATCTTGCCCATAAACGTCATAAGTTAGGGCGTAAAAATACAATTATTTATGGCGCTAATGAAAGGATTTTGTTAACACTAGGTGAATAACCAACGTGTTTTTGACAAAAGGATGTTAATCTTTTAAAGACTAAAGTGTTAGGCTCATTACTTGCTATTCAACTGCTTTACGCTAGTTTGAGAACCTTAGACTTAAATTAGCTATTCAGGGGTATTTGTTTTTAAGCTGTCTTCGTATTCTATCAAGTAGATTTCTTCATTCTTTTTTTTGAGATAGTATTCTTCTCTGGCAAATCGCTCTAACTCCTCCTTATTGGATAGTTTTTCGATAATTATTTTATCTTTTGCAATCTCTTTTTTTAAAAAATCTTGGGTTTTTTCTAGCTTTTTTATTTCCTTTTTTAGCTCTCGATGGATGAGAAGGGAATTAGTGTCAAAAAAAATCATCCATACTAGGAAAGCAGTCAATACCATAACGTACATATTCGTCATGATTTTAAACCATTTTTGCTGTCTAAGTGATTTGATTCCCATTAGGTTTCCGCTAATCTTTCGTTGATGATACTTCTTACTATGTCAACGGCAACAGTATTGTATTTGTTGTTAGGAATGATAATATCTGAATACTCTTTTGTAGGTTCAATAAACTGGTCGTGCATTGGTTTGATGACCGTTTGATATTTTTCTAAAGTTTCGTCTAAGTTCCAACCACGTTCATTTACATCTCTTTTTAATCTACGAATCAATCGTTCATCAGTATCGGCGTGTACAAATATTTTAATATCGAACATTTTTCGTATTTCCGGATTCGCCATGATTAAAATCCCTTCAACAATCATCACCTTGGTCGGGTGAGTAGGTACGGTTTTCTCTGTGCGGTTACACTCTAGAAAAGAATATACTGGTTGTTCTATAGATTCTCCAGATTTTAATGCCCTTAAGTGACGTTCCAATAGTGCAAAATCAATAGAATTCGGATGGTCAAAATTTGTTTTTCTCCGCTCTTCAAGGGTTAAATGCGAGAGGTCATTATAGTAGGCATCTTGGGAAATAACACCAACTTCTTCATTTGGTAGTTCGTTGATAATCTGATTGACCACTGTGGTTTTACCGCAACCTGTTCCGCCAGCGATTCCAATTATAAGCATTCTTCTAAAATTTGTTTCAAAAATACATATTTGAGTAGCAATATCCTCAGAAACTCAAAAATCAAGGTGGTATTAGTTTATTTGGGGTACAATTAGAACTATTTTTGCACCCATGCAAAATGAGCAGGTAAAACCTAATTTTGAATTTATAGCCCTTATGGCATCCTTGATGTCTATTGTCGCCTTAGCTATCGATGCCTTATTACCCGCAATTGCAGATATTGGTATTAGCATTAATAGCTTAGATCCTACGGACAATCAGCTGTTAATCGTTATGATATTTTTAGGTTTGGGGTTTGGTCAACTTTTTTTTGGTCCCTTATCTGATAGTTATGGTAGAAAACCAGTGGTATATATAGGTTTTGTCCTTTTTGCCCTAGCAAGTATACTCTGTGTTTGGGCACCTTCCTTAGAGTGGATGGTCGCTGGAAGAATATTACAAGGTATTGGTCTATCCGCGCCAAGAACTATTAGTATTTCTATTATTCGTGATACGTATACGGGCGACTATATGGCAAAGATTATGTCTTTTGTTACCGCTTTTTTTATATTAGTCCCCGTAGTGGCACCTGCTTTTGGAAAAATAATTTTGGAAACCATGGGTTGGGAGGCCATATTTTATATGCAGCTCTTTTTTGCTTTGGTAGTTGGGGTTTGGTTTTGGAAACGACAGACAGAAACCCTAAAAGCGGAGTACAAAGTTCCTTTTTCTATTTCTATTTTTATAAAAGGGACTATAGAAATATTCAAACACAAAGAGACGGTTGCTTGTACTATGGTTTCCGGGTTTATAACCGGGTCCTTTTTGGTATATCTTAGTTCTGCACAGCACGTATTTGAAGATCAATACAATCTTAAAGAATCATTTCCTTATATTTTTGCTGGACTGGCTATATCCATTGGTTGTTCAACTTTCTTGAACGGAACTCTGGTATTGCGTTTCGGAATGCGAAAATTAGCTTTGTATGCTCTAGTTCTTTTCACGGTAGTTGCTTTACTTTATGCGGTTTTGTTTGCTGGAAAACCTAATCCTAGTTTATCTGTTTTGTTATTGTTCTTAGCATCCTTGTTTTTTTGTTTGGGATTTGTTTGGGGAAATATGCGGTCCATCGCTATGCAGCCTATTGGTCATATTGCAGGGATTGGCGCAGCAATTACAGGGTTTATTTCCACGATTTTGTCCATACCTATCTCTTTGTATGTTGGAAGTTTTGTTTTAGATACCGTATGGCCTTTGTTTGTTGGTCTGGGTACCTGTGGATTTATTTCCACTGTCCTGTTTCTATTATTCCGCTCAAAACCTATACAGGTTCGCAGGGTAATCTCCTGAATTTTTAGCTGGGCAAATAAAGTACGCCGCTCGAGGAATTACGTTTAGCACCGGTTACGGAGTTAAACACATTGATTTGTTTTTCTAGCCTTAATGCTCCCATAAAGGCAAAAACCATAGCCTCCTTAAAATCGATTATCGTTACCTCCGGAACAATTATTTTTGTCTCGGCACCTAGTTTTTTGGTCAAGGTGTCTATTAAAAAAGTATTTAACGTCCCACCTCCGGTAACTAGTACACGCTGTCCTGATTTTGTAGTATTCTGTTGTATTTGTTGTGCAATTTTTTCACAAATATGATGCACAGCTGTATGTAGCAAGTTTTCAGCGGTATCCTTTGTACTGTCAACAATGGGAACCACTTCTTCTAAAAACCACTCGTATCCAATAGATTTTGGATGTGGTAATAGATAGTATTTCAAAGCGTTTAATTTTTCAAGCATTTCTGGATTGATGCTACCAGAACGAGCCAATTTTCCTCCCTTGTCATATTCCAAGTTTATTTTACGTGTTATGTAATTTAAAATCATGTTGGCTAAACCAATATCGTATGCAATTCGTTTTCCTTTTACATCAAAAGATATGTTGCTAATTCCTCCTAGGTTCAAACAGAAGTCATATTCATGAAAAAGTAGCTGGTCCCCAATGGGTACTAGAGGTGCGCCTTGTCCGCCAAGTGCTACATCATTCGTTCTAAAATCACAGATCACAGGTCTTTCGCTTGCATTGGCTAGGTGTTGTCCAGAACCTATTTGTAGCGTGAAACCAAGCTCAGGTCTATGGTGTGTGGTATGCCCATGACTTGCTATGTAATCTACCTCTAATTGCTTTTCTTTTATAAAACCCCTTGCTTTTTCTCCTAACCAGGTGCCGAACTGGTTATGTAATTGCAGGAGTGCTTCTGCATTTAGATGAATCGCGTCCTTAAGTTCTTCTTGCTGTTTTGCTGCATATGAAATACTTTGTGCTTCTAGTATTTCAAAGTTCCATACCCCCTTTTGTTCTGTAAAGTGACAATAGGCCATATCTAAACCATCTAAGGAGGTGCCCGACATGAGCCCAAGAATTTTATAGACTTTCATAGGTATGAGTTTAATGATACATTAGATTATCCGCTTCTTGTATTTATCCTTTTAATTTAAAAGGTAGTTTTCCAACAGCTTTGGTTTTTCCTAAAAAATGAGCTGTTGCTACATCTTGGAATTCCTTAAAGTCCTGATATACCACCACGGTGGCTAAGGACTTTTCAATTTTAAAATGTTTTAGCGCATATGGATTTCCATAATGGTAAAGTACTACGTTTTTATGCGTTAATAAGTCATTTATAAAATCAATTTCTTCTTTTATAAAACCAAAATTGTTTGCTGGTTTTATCTGTGGCGGCGTTAATAATACCAAAACTTCTGTTTCTTCAGCTACCTCGGATTGCATAACTTTCAATGAATCGATAATAGCAGTTGCCGATTCTGTTTTATTAAATCGTTTGAAGGTTAGGGTACAGAAATTAGTCTTTCTAAATGTGGCAATATCGGTATCCGAGCCTTTCAGTAGTGTAATGCTTTTTTCTGCAATTTTATGGTTGAGTTCTTCGGTACTATATACTACGCCAGTACTTTTTGCTTCGGCCTTACCGGCTTGGATAGCTTTTTCCTTTAAACGCCATACCCGTTCAAAACTATCATTAATTTGCTGGGTACTGGCATTTGCCAAAATCAGAGCAATACCTTCCTTTGTATGTTCTGCAAAACAAAGCACGTCATTTCCTGCATCAAAAGCCAACCACTCTAATTCACCAGGCACAGGATAATTTTTAGATACTGCATGCATATTTAAAGCGTCGGAAATTACAACACCGTTAAACTGCATTTCTGCTCTAAGGAGATCCTTAATAATTTCCTTTGAAATACTTGAAGGCGTGCTTTTTCCGTTTGCAATTGCTGGAACGGATAAATGCCCCACCATGATACTATCAACTCCTTCATGAATAAGTTGTTGAAAAGGATATAGCTCGTTTGCCAGTAGTTCTCCTTTGGATTTAGTAATAACAGGTAATCCTAAATGGGAATCGGTGGCGGTATCTCCATGACCGGGAAAATGTTTACTACTTGTTAGTATGCCTTCACTCTCCGTTCCTTTTACAAAGGCTATGGATTTAAGCGTCACTTCTTCTCTGTTTTCGCCAAAAGAACGATACCCTATTACGGGGTTATTAGGATTATTATTAATGTCCGAAACAGGCGCAAGATTCCAATGAATACCAGCTTCCTTACAATCTTTTGCAATGTTTCTGCCCACCTCAAATATTAAGGAGTTATCATCTTGAATGGCGCCAAGAGTTATTGCATAGGGATATTGAGGCGTATTTTCTATACGCATGGCCAAACCCCATTCTGCATCTATTGCAATAAGTAGAGGAAACTTGGATGCCTTTTGGTATCTATGAATCAAGGATTTTATAACATCGATACTGTCCTCATTATAAATGACTTCATTTTTACCTTCGTAATTGGTTGCGGCACTTGCTCTCGAATGAAAAAAACAAATTCCTCCGATACCATGTTCTTCTATTAGATTTTCAACTGCTTTAATTTCCTCTTCCGTATCGTTTATGTATGCGGCAGGCATAAATAGTTGTCCTATTTTCTCCTTTAAGGTGAGTCTTTCCGTTGTTGAAGCGAAATCTATCATGTTATGTTTTCTTCTCTTTTCCCTTGCCAAAATCTGCAGGATATTTAATATATCTAAGTAAAATGAATGCGGGTAGCGCTGCTAACACGACCCAAATAAAAAAGCCGTCATAACCTAACCATTCTTGCATAAAGCCGCTAATTAAGCCGGGCAGCATCATGCCTAACGCCATAAATCCCGTAGCCAAAGCATAATGAGAAGTTTTAGAATTGCCTTCTGCAATATAAATTAGGTATACCATAAAACCTGCAATTCCAAAACCATATCCAAATTGTTCAACGATCACGGTTCCAATGACGGCCCATGCTTCGGTACTGCCTGTAACGGCTAGTAAAGCATAAAGTGCGTTTGGAGCGTTAAGGGAGATTAGCATCGGTAGCATCCATTTTTTTAAGCCATCTCGTGAAATTAAAATACCACCTAAAATACCTCCAATTGTTAAAAACACCACGCCAATGGTACCATAAATAGTACCTACTTCAGAGGTGCTATATCCAAGACCTCCAACTGAAGTCGGGTCCAGTAAAAAAGGAGACGCCATTTTCACTAATTGTGACTCGCCCAATCTGAAAAATAAAATGAATGTTATGGCCATTATCATACCAGGTTTTTTAAAGAAGGAGATAAAAACTTCCAAAAATCCCTTTGGTTTTTCCAGTGTAATAGCGTCTGAAGTTTCGAATTTTGGGGTGACAAAAAAGTTGGTTAGCGTCATTAGTAACATAATGGTTCCTGCACATATCATGGTATAGGACCAAGCTTTTGTGTTATCGCCGTATTTGTTCTCCAAAAATCCTGCAAGTACCACTAATAATCCTTGACCGGTTACATTGGCAAGTTTATAGAATACACTTCGCATCCCTACAAAGAAGGATTGCCTGTCTTCTGTAAGACCTATCATGTAATAGCCGTCAGTGGCAATGTCGTTGGTGGCGGATGCAAAAGCCACCATCCAAAAACAAGCAAGGCTGGTGACGAAAAAAATATTTGTAGGTAAGCTAAATCCAATGGCTAATAGAGCCACAGCTGCTAGGAGTTGCATTCCTAAAAACCAATTACGTTTTGTGCTTTTTAAATCAACAAAAGGACTCCATAACGGTTTTATCACCCACGGTAAGTATAATAAGCTTGTATATAAACCTAAATCAGAATTACTGAAACCTAGTCTTTTGTACATAATAACAGAGACAGTTACCACTAAGGCATAAGGCAATCCTTGAGCAAAATAAAGTGATGGCACCCAAGCCCACGCCCATTTATTTTTCTGTATCATTTTTGGTCTATTTAGTTTGGTTGTGTACGATAGGCGAACTTTCCTTACCGTATCTATCTAAAAATGTAATTGCTATAGTACGATGGGAGGCTATATCCTTGGAAATTATAAGTTCACCCGAGTTTCCTTTGATATCTAATTTTCTTAAGAGTTTTTTCATAGGGTACTCCATTTTCACTTTTTTGCCAGAAGCATAAACTAGCGCATAGGACATTTCTTCAATCCCGTGAAATGTCAGTTGTAACATACCGTCATTCGTATTACTCGAAACCACTTGGATTTTTTCTTGAATGACTTCAATACTATTTTCTAATTCTGGGGTTAAAGCTGGTAACGTATAATATTTTTTTTTGATATAATCCACCACATCTGGATTATCATTCATAAGCGATTTAGCACTAAAAAGGATATTGCCAGAAATTTCTGGTGTATTTCTAGCTAGTTTTAGTTGATTGGGCAATTCTTTTTTGTTTTCCCAAGCGGTATCACTGTTGTTTCTAACTTTATAGGCCCCATTGCCTACATATAGATTGGTTTCATTGTTGTTTTGAGCCCACCAGGCTACAATTTTTCTGTGAGAGGCCACAGCTAAATCCATGCTCCAATATACTTGCGGGGCCAGGTAGTCTATCCATCCTTCTTTCATCCAAAGTAATGGGTCGGCATACAAATCATCATAAGTAGTTTGTCCCGCCTTGGTATCAGAACCTCTTGGGTCTGTAGAATTATTTTTCCAAACACCAAAGGGACTAATACCAAACTGTACCCATGGTTTTTTGGATTTAATGGTGCGATGTACATTTTTCACCAAGGAATCTATATTGCTTCTTCGCCAATCATCTAAAGACTGATTTGGTTGTGCGTACGTTTGGTAAGCCAAAGTATCTTGGAATTTTAAATCTTTAATTTTATAAGGGTAAAAGTAGTCATCGAAGTGAATGGCATCAATGTCATATTCGCTAACTATTTCCTCAATAACATTAGAGAAACGTTCCCTTACTTCTGGTAGCCCTGGATTGTAATAATACTTTTTACCATAAGGAATCATCCATTCCGGATTAGTGCAGTAATCATGCGTGTTACTAAGGATATCAGTGTTCATGTCAAAGGTTGCTCTGTATGGATTTAACCATGCATGAAACTCCATGCCCCTTTTATGCGTTTCCTGAATCATCCATTCCAAGTTGTCTTCTTCCCAGGTAGAGGGTTTGCCTTCTTCCCCAGTTAAAAATCGGGACCAAGGCGCAAATTCGGATTTATAAAATGCATCACCGGCCGCACGTACCTGCACAATAATAGCATTGTAATTCAACTCCTCATAAAAATCCAAAATTGCCAGAAAATCTGCTTTTTGCTTTTCGGCAATGTCAATACCGTTTTTTGGCCAGTCTATATTGACTACGGTAGCTACCCATACCCCCCTAAATTCTCTCTTTGGTTGAGGAATATTAGTTTTAAAAACACCGCATGAGCTAAGGGTTATAGCAAAAGACAAGAAGAGCAGATAGTAGCGCATGGAAAAGTAAAAAAGGTCTATTTAACACTAAAATAGACCTTTTTATGATGGTTTGAAATTTAATTAAACTTGTATCGCACGAATGCCTCCATTGCTGCATAGGCAGACATACCCAGGGCTTTGTATTTATTGGCGGTGTCCCTGTTTCGCTCTTCTGCTCGCATCCAAAATTCCCTGGCGTCGTCTCCTTGGAACATTACTCCATCTTTTTGGGATTGATGGCAAAAGATTGCATTCCTCTTTTTTAAAACTTGCGCTGGACTCATAGGTACGCACATTTCAATTTCATGGATATCCCATTCATGCCATGCACCTCGGTAAAGCCATACCCAACAGTCTTTTAGAAAGGGTTCGGCCTTTAATTCTTCCAAAGCTGCAAAGACTGCGTCCAAACAAACTTTGTGTGTGCCATGTGGATCTGCCAAATCACCAGCGGCATAAATTTGATGTGGCTTAATTTTAGAAATGATGTCTTTCATGATGTTTACATCTTCCTCAGACAGATTATTCTTTTTTATAGTTCCGGTTTCATAGAACGGAAGATCTAAAAAGTGCACATTGCTATCCTCTAATCCAACATAGCGCGTCGCAGCATAGGATTCACCTCTTCGTATGTTTCCTTTTAATTTTCGTACAGCTAAGGAATCGACTTCACTCTCACTTTTTTGAGAAATAGAATCGATAATTTTTTGCGCTTTATCTGACGCATCTATCTGCAAAGCTATTTCCGCATATTTTCGAGCATCCATATCTGAAACAGCAATATTTCCAGAGGTTTGATATACGATATGTACATCATGCCCTTGCTCAACAAGTCTATCGAAAGTACCTCCCATGGAAATAACGTCATCGTCCGGGTGTGGACTGAAAATAATTACACGTTTTTTGGTAGGTGTTGCCCTTTCAGGCCTATAGGTATCATCTGCATTAGGTTTGCCACCTGGCCATCCTGTAATACTATGTTGTAATTTGTTGAACATAGAAATGTTAAGGTCATAAGAATCCTCTTCTAGTAGGAGCTCTGCCATTCCATTGTCGTTATAATCTTTATCCGTTAAACTTAGGATAGTCTTACCGGTGTTCTCACATAACCAAATGATGGCTTTTGCCTTTAACTCTTCTGTCCATTTGCATGCTCCTACAAGCCACGGTGTTTTGTTTCTTGTCAATTCGCTCCCTGCTCCAGTATCAAGTACGAAGGTGCAGTTATCATGGTTTTGTAGATAGGTAGCAGGTACATGCGATGTGACGTCACCTTCGATAGTCTGTTTAAGAATATCGGCTTTATTCTGTCCCCAGCCTAGTAGTACAATTCGCTTTGATTTCCTTACCGTGGCTATACCCATGGTTATGGCTTTTCTAGGAACATTATCAATCCCTAAAAACGATGGGGCAGCATCTACCCTCGTAATGTGATCTAGGGTGATTACTCGGGTACCTGAGTTGTAATGAGATCCAGGTTCGTTAAAGCCAACATGCCCAGTACGCCCAATTCCTAATAATTGAAAATCTAAACCCCCATATTCTTTAATTTTTTTGTCGTAGGCAAGACAGTATGCTACGGTTTCCTCAGGAGCTACCATGCCATTTGGAATGTGAATATTTTCAGCAGGTAAATCTACATGGTTGAACAAATGCTCGTGCATAAAATAGTGGTAACTGTGAATGTTACTTTTTTCCATGGGCAAATATTCATCAAGGTTAAAGGTCACTACATTTTTAAAGCTAAGACCTTCTTCCTTATGCTGCCGTACTAATTCTTCGTAAACCCGAATAGGGGAGGACCCTGTGGCCAAGCCAAGAACACAGCTTTTATTTTGGGCTTGTTTCTTTTTTATTAATTCAGCAATTTCTTCAGCCACCTTGATAGATGCTTGGTTGGAATCCGTAAAGATGACATTGTGGATTTTTTCGTATCGTGTCTCTTCAAACTGACCAACAGGTTTATAAGCAATGGTATTATTAGATTTGATAGCAGTGGTTTTCATAATGAGATGTCTATAGTGAATTGTAAAATCATGCAAATATATGCAAGAATTTTATTTTTTGCTGTTTTTTGCAATTTATTTTGCTGTTTTTTGCTTTAAATTTTAATTTAGTAAAAATGTTTTATGTATTTACTGAAAAAAACGGCATTTTTATTTTTTGATTACCTTTGATAAAATAAAGTACGAATCATGTTAAAAGAAGAAAGACAGCAGACGATTTTAAGCGAAGTAGAGCTTCACAATAGAATTCTGTTGACGGATATAGCCGAAACCTTGGATGTATCTATCGATACCATCCGAAGGGACGTGAAAGAGCTTGATTCAGAAAAAAAGCTTAGAAAGGTACACGGTGGTGCTATTTCTTTAGGCTTTACTACCAATAGTGCAAAGAATCAAAATATCTATGCACTTGAACAAAAAAGAATAATAGCAACGAAAGCAGCGTCGATTTTAAAGGATGGCGCGGTGGTATTTATAGATGGAGGTACGACATGTTTGGAATTAGCGCAACTTATTCCTGAGCATATTGAGCTTACCTGTTTTACCATAAGTTTGCCTGTGGCTATGGAATTATCCAACAAGCCAAATGTTACTGTAATTATGGTCGGGGGGCAAATCTCCAAAGAATCTCAAATCGCCATTGGGGCAAATACTATTCATAATTTATCAGAGATTAGAGTAGACTTTAGTTTTATAGGTACAGGTTATGTAGATGCAATGTATGGACTAACCGAGTTCGATTGGGATATTGTACAGATTAAAAAAGCGGTAATCAAAGCGTCTAAGAAAACCGTATTGTTATCTATTTCAGAAAAACTAAATTCCCAGCATCGCTATAAAACTTGCGATATTAATGCTATAAACACAATGATTACGGAACTTGATTCTGCAAACAAGTTACTAAGTCCTTTCAAAAATCACGATATAAAAATATTATAAATAGCCCATGAAGTACACGAAAATAACCGAGACCCCGTCAGCTTATAATGACTTGGAACAAATGGATACCAAAACCATATTACAAGCCATGAACGATGAAGACAAAAAAGTAGCCCAGGCTGTTGAAGCGGTCATTCCACAAGTTACCAAGCTTGTGGATTTGTTGAGTGAACTTTTTGTAAAGGGTGGTCGTCTTTTTTATATTGGTGCTGGCACAAGTGGAAGATTGGGTATTTTGGATGCCTCAGAAATTCCCCCAACTTTTGGAATCCCACATGAACGAGTGGTTGGGATTATTGCCGGGGGAGACACAGCAATACGAAAAGCGGTTGAAAATGCAGAGGATGATAGGCAGCAAGCTTGGCTAGATTTAAAAAATCATAATATTAATACAAATGACGCTCTAGTAGGGATTGCTGCCTCGGGAACCACGCCTTATGTTATTGGAGGTTTGGAAATAGCTAGGAAACATAATATACTTACAGCCTGCATAACCAATAACCCCGGTTCACCATTGACGGAAGTATGTGACATTCCAATAGCAGTAAATGTAGGGCCAGAGTTCTTGACTGGTAGCACTCGAATGAAAAGTGGTACGTCTCAAAAACTGGTATTGAACATGATTTCAACGGCCTTAATGATCAAAATAGGAAGGGTAAAAGGTAATAAAATGGTTCATATGCAATTGACCAATGATAAATTGGTAGATCGTGGTGCTCGTTATATTGTTGAGGGTCTTGGGGTTGATTATGCCGAAGCGGAACGGTTGTTAAGAACGCATGGGTCAGTGAAAAATGCTTTGGAAGCCGGTTGTAAGTAGGCGAAGCTATCCTATTAGAATTGGCCTTTAAATCACGCGACTCTATACGGATATTGTAATACCAGTATCGTTAAATATGTCCGTGTATTTACGATTAAATGGGGTGCAGGAAGTATTAGAGGGACAAAAGAGTATAAACTTATAAATCAGAAGGTCAAAATAGCTATTTATTTATTCCAAAAACCTATTCCCTCTTAACTGTGTATACTTCTTCTGCAGTTACGATGGCATCCGCTGTATTGCCCCAAGAGTTAGAAATATAGTTCATCACATCTGCAACTTCTTCATCTTCTAGGC
>CBDUKC010000004.1:0-33347 GCA_965367705.1 uncultured Maribacter sp.
TAGACATGTTTTCTACCTGAAAACTTTCTTACACCTAGGTCTAACTGACGGCATTTTTTAATGATACCCTTAAGTGCTTGAATACCAGCGTAATTCATATTGAGCCTCCCCTTTTTATTTCTAAAATAAATATATCTTTATAGCTGTATTAGGTCTACCTTTCGATAAAAAATAATGTCGATAGCTAGTAAGGTGCACTTGGTAGAAGCGCTTTTTTATAAGTTAGAGCAAGAAAGTGCTCAATTTGGAAAAGACTCTGGATTATCTTGCGTTTCTGGCTGTGGAAAATGCTGTACTTTTCCTACCGTAGAAGCTTCGCCATTAGAATTTTTACCTTGGGCATTTCATCTATTTATAAACGGGGAAGCAGAAAAAACCCTAACCATACTTAAAGGAATGGAAAGTCCAACCTGTATGATTTACAAACCTTTGACTATTAGTGGACAAGGAAGTTGTAGCAACTACAAATACAGAGGTTTAATTTGTAGGCTGTTCGGATTCGCGGCTAATACAGATAAATACGGAAACTTAAGATTAGCAACCTGCAAAATAATTAAAGAAGGCCAATCCAAGAATTATGCCTCTACAACAGAAGCTATTTCCAAAGGCCTATACGTTCCCATTTTTACGGAATACTACATGCAGCTAAACCAAATTGATTTCCATTTAGGTAACTTAATGTTGCCGATAAATAAAGCATTAGCCAGGGCTCTAGAAGAAGTGTTACAGTATTACGCTTATAGACCTTCTCCTGAATTAAGAAAAAATTGTGGTTAATCTCGATACTGTTTTTCAATGCTAATACTTTTGGAAGTAAGCTAATGGTTTGGAATACCGAATAAGCATCACTTTTACAATTTTTCGCATCCAAAGGAAACATCCATATTTTTTCAGCTACGATAGATTTAGTTTATCTTCAAATTCTAAAACTAACTCAAGTGCTAACAAAATCGAATATCAAATCATTCAAATCCTTTCTTTTTTCCTTGCTACTGCTGCTGACTTTCGGTTGCGGAATTAAGATGGAGCACGGAGTTAAGAAAAGCGACCTACAGAAAGATGTTTCGTTGAAAACAGAAATGGGATTCATTATTTTACGGTTATCGGATGATACGCCAAAACATAGGGATAATTTTATAAAGCTAATCAATCAGGGGTTTTATGACGGTATTGCCTTTCACCGAGTAATCAACAAGTTCTTGGTACAAACCGGTAATCCAGAAACAAAAACTACGCCCTCTGCAGTTCCAGAAACAGCGTATACAATACCAGCTGAGATACATCCTAGCCATTTTCATAAACGTGGCGCTGTAAATGCTGCAAGAATGGGTGACAACTATAATCCGAGCCAAGCGTCAAGTGGTACACAATTTACTATTATCCAGGGGAAAACATACACCGATAGTACTTTGGCCATAGCAGAAAAAAGAATTAATAATTGGCTAGCGTACAATAAGGTAATCAATGACCCTAACCATAAATCACTTTTTGAAGCTTATACCGACATACTAAAGGAATTGGATACATTATATGCTTCGGATAGCAAAGAAGATATAGCGCGAAGAGCCAATTTGGTAAATTCTTCTGCAGCGATGAAAACCAAACTAGATTCTTTAACAGAACTAGCGAAAACTACTATGACACCGTACGTTTATCCAGAAGCACATCGTTCTATGTATAAGACGCATGGAGGTGCCGCTCATTTAGACCAAAACTATGTTGTATTTGGGGAGGTCATCAAAGGAATGGATATTGTGGATCGTATTGCTGCCGTGCAAACAGATAGTTTGGACAAACCTATTAGTGATGTTCGAATTCTATCCGCGACGATGATTGAAAGAGCATCAAATAAATAAATTGTTACTATTTATAAGTTAGAAACCGAAGAAGAAGGTATCCTATGCCAAAAAACCAATATCACGTATACGTTATTGAATTATCCAAAAGAGTGTATACTGAAAATAGAAAATTTAGGGAAGCGAATCCGCAGTTCAATGGTGTATTGGAGTGTTTATACGTGGGAATGACCAGTAAAACTCCTACGGAACGTTTTAAACAGCATAAAACCGGGTTTATAAATAAGAAGGGATATAAGCTATCTGCTGCTATAGTTGAAAAATATGGCCTCTACTTAAGAGGTAGCCTATACAATCATATCTTACCTATGACAACCAGGGCGGAAGCATTAAAAATGGAAGAAACACTAGCTCTAGAGTTACGACGAAAACGATATGCGGTTTGGTTTAATTGAAACAAACCGCATTATTTTTTTTACCTCATTTTGATTTACGTAAATGCCATTAATTTGATTCTGTAATCGCTGGTAAAATATAGTCGGTCATCATGGTATCGACTTGCTGGTGGGCATATGGCAAACTAAACGCTTCCGCCGTTATTACAATAACAAACGGAATATCCTTAAAGATGAATATTTTGTTGCCACCATAACCTGTACAGAAGGAAACTTCATAATCTTGACCATTAACCGAATATATTCTATTCCAAAACAAATAACCATAAAAACTAGTTTCATTACGAGGTTGCTTCACATGTTTCATAAAGCTCTTCTTAACCCAGGATTCAGGTACTATTTGTTGGTTTTTCCATTTTCCATTATTTTTATAAAGTTGCCCAAATTTAGCATAATCTAAAGAACGTAATTGTAAGCCACCGGCTGTATTGCCCACTTTTTGCGGGGTATACTGCCACTTATAATCAGAAATATCTAAAGGCTTAAATAACTTTTCATGGCTATAATCAACTAAGCCACCAGGAACGCTCTTATGAATAACATCTCCAAGAACAACAACACCAGCAGTAAAGTAGTTATAGTCTTTTCCTATTTCTTTACTTGAATCCATAGGAAGGTCTAAAGTGAATTTCACCCAGTCTTCTGTCGGATACATATTTTCTTCATTCCCTGGCGAATCATAATCGTCATCATTACCTTCAAATCCTGAACTCATTGTTAGAAGCGATTTTAAGGTGACGTTCGCCTTTTGATCCGAATAATTATCAAAGTCTTTTAGATTATAAAAATCGCTCAACGTCAAATCCTCATTTTCAATATAGCCTTCTTCAATTGCAATTCCCATCATGGTAGACGCAAATGATTTACCTACGGAACGTGTATTATGTAAAGAATTTCGATTGGCATTGTTAAAGTATTCCTCTAATAACAATGCCCCTTCTTTTATAACCACTATACTTGTTATCAATTCAAATCTGTTTTGCGCTATTTTTTTATTTAAATCTTCAATTCTATCAGCTCCAAAGACTGCCTTAGATACTGGCCAACCACTATTTGGTTTAATTGGCTGTATTTCAATTTTATCTTGACTTACTGGTTTCTCAGAGACATGAACGCTAATTTTTCCTTCAGCTAAAATCGGTCCAACTTTTAACTCTGATGAATTTACATACGGTCTTACCTGAATTTTCAATTGATGATCACCTGTCGAAAGCTTATCCTGGCCACCTGATATCTTCATAAATCGAAGCCATAAATACCATCCCCAATAATCTATTCTTTCTGGATGCATCAATGGGATTCGATGACGCAACTGCTTCGTTTTAGATTCTAAAGTTCCAGCCCCCGATTGTAAATTCTGGGTGTATGCCAACGTTTCATCTACATAAATGCTAAACTGAAAATTTCCTTTATTCAAGAGTTCTTCTTGAGACCAAGTTGGCTCCAGTTTTTGAATGCTTTTTAGAAGCGGTTCCTCCAAGTTAAAGTGTAGGCTCAGGTTCTCATTTTCAGGTAGTCGAAGATTCGATACATAAGCAGTCTCTGCTTCTCGATCGAAAAAATCTTGAATGGAAAATTCAATATTAGCTATTTCATCGGGTTCCTGTGCCGAAAGTTTAGCATCGTTTTTACATGAAGTGATTAGAATAGAAAGTAATACGGCAAAATGTTTAAAATTGAACTTCATTAGAATATGTTTTGATTGATGAATATGCTTCAAACCTAAAGATTCATCTGATACAAAACGTACCAATATGTAATCTGGGACTAATTCTAATCTAAAATAACATTGAACCTAAGCAGAAAGTGATTTTTTATACTCAAATGGTGTAACACCCATTACTCCCTTAAAGACCCTGTTAAAAGTCGTTTTCGAATTAAAACCACATTCATAAGAAATACCCAAAAGCGTAATATGGTTATATTCTGGATTTTTAAGGCGTGCTACCACAGCTTTGGTGCGGTACTCATTTACAAAATCTGAAAAACTCTTACCAATACCTTCATTGATGATCTTGGATAACTTATTTGGGTGGACATCTAAACTACTAGCTAAAGCAGTCAACGTAAGTTCTGGGTTCAAATAGTACAGATTATGTTCCATTTGATCAATAAGCCAACCAGCCTTTTCAACAACATCATCATTCGGAACTAGCTTTTCGATTTCAGGTTCAGACTTCGGCTCTAATAGAATTACTTCTGGTTTTAAATACGCTTCCGCACTAATCCATATCGTAATAATCGACATTAAGAGGTATAATGGGTAATAGTCAGGAATGCCCAATTTGAAGTTGAATACGAAGTAATCCACAAGGATGTAAGGTATCCATAAGCACCAGAACAGTGCAAAAACAAACAGTAATCGATAAAGCCAGCCTAAACTATATTGTGAACTATTACTGTAATTATCGCTAAGCCAAATATGATATCTTTTTATTTCCTTAAGGCCGAATACACTATACACGATAACAGAACAAATCGCTAAAACTTGAACAATCGGAATTAAAACGAAAAATGCACTAGTAGATGTTGCCAATATCGTTTTATCCAGTGCTTCAATAGAAATAATTGCATGTACGATTAACTCTAGGGCAACAGGCACAAAATGAATCCAGTTCTTTTTAGAAAAAGTGAAATTTACATCTGAAATACTTTTGGTGTAAAAATATAAGGAAGGCCCTAATGCTAGAGAAAAGTTTAAAGGAAGTAAATAAAACTGAGGAGCGTATCTAAAAAAATCCAAATCATGACTCAGCACCCAAATATTCCAAAGTACTATAACTAAAGCTGCAAACCCTAAAAACCGATTCGCATTTTGGTTTATCCGTTTTGAAAAAATCAACAATAAGCTAAAGGTTAACCCAATAAACACTGAGGCCAAGATTAATAGGTTGAAAATGTTTATTTTAAAATCCAAGGGTTATACGGCGTTTGATACGTGCTAAAAGTAATAAATCCTTACTAGTTAGATTTAAGATCAAACTAGTAAGGATTTATAAATTAATATTATATCCCTTTTATTTACTTAAATACATCTTACGTCTTGCATATAGGTTATAAAAATCATCGTCCTTTAAACTATCAATAAATAAGATACTTTCGCCCGTACTCTTCATTTCCGGACCTAAGTTCTTGTTTACATTTGGAAACTTATTAAAAGAAAACACGGGCTGTTTAATCGCAAATCCTTCCAGTTTAGGATTAAAATTAAAATCCTTTACCTTTTTCTCGCCTAACATCACCTTGGTAGCATAGTTTACGTAAGGTTCCTTATATGCCTTAGCTATAAAAGGTACAGTACGTGATGCTCTTGGGTTCGCTTCTATGATATAAACCATATCATCTTTTATCGCGAACTGGATGTTGATAAGACCTACAGTATTGAGTGCCAAGGCAATTTTCTTGGTATGATCTTTAATCTGCTGCATTACAAATTCACCTAAATTAAATGGTGGTAAGGTCGCGTTTGAATCTCCAGAGTGAATCCCACAAGGCTCTATATGCTCCATAATACCAATGATATAGACATCTTTACCATCACAGATGGCGTCTGCCTCAGCTTCTATGGCTCCATCCAAATAATGGTCCAATAGTAGTTTGTTATTCGGTATTTTATGAAGTAAATCTACAACATGCTCTTCAAGCTCTTCTTTGTTAATGACAATTTTCATTCCTTGACCTCCCAATACATAAGAAGGCCTAACTAAGAGCGGAAAATCAAGCTTATCGGCAAGAACCAATGCTTCTTCAGCCGTTTCGGCTACACCAAATTCTGGAAATGGAATGTTGTTTTCTTGTAATAATTTTGAAAAACTACCACGATCTTCTGCAAGGTCCAAGGATTCAAAACTGGTTCCTATAATTTTGATACCGTACTTTGATAGTTTTTCTGCCAACTTCAAGGCCGTTTGTCCTCCTAATTGAACAATCACACCTTCCGGCTTTTCGTGACGGATAATGTCATAGATATGTTCCCAAAAAACTGGTTCAAAATACAGTTTGTCCGCCGTATCAAAATCGGTAGAAACAGTTTCTGGGTTACAATTAATCATTATAGTCTCATAACCACATTCTGCAGCGGCCAAAACACCATGTACACAACAATAATCGAACTCAATCCCCTGCCCTATTCGGTTCGGGCCTGAACCTAAAACTACAATCTTTTTCTTATCGGTAACAATACTATCGTTTTCAACATAACGGGTGCCATCTGGTTTCTCAATTTCTGCTTCAAAAGTAGAGTAGTAATACGGCGTCATCGCCTTAAACTCGGCAGCACATGTATCTACCAACTTATATACCCTGTTGACATTAAGCTCCGTACGTTTATTATATACTTCGCTCTCATAGCAATCCAACATATGCGCAATCTGCCTATCCGCAAACCCTTTTTGCTTGGCTTCCAGCAGCAATTCTTTGGAAAGTGTTGCTATGGTAAATTTTGATATTTCCTTTTCTAATTGATATAGCTCCTCATATTGCTTTAGGAACCACATATCTATTTTAGTGATATCGTGTATTCTGCTTAATGGAATACCCATTTGTATAGCATCATAGATAACAAATACCCTGTCCCAACTAGGAATGGTTAACTTACTTATGATTTGGTCATAGTCCTTATATCCTTTTCCATCGGCTCCCAAACCATTCCTTTTTATCTCTAAAGATTGTGTGGCTTTATGCAAAGCTTCTTGAAAGGAACGTCCTATCCCCATAACCTCTCCTACAGATTTCATTTGCAATCCTAATGTTCTGTCCGACCCCTCAAACTTATCGAAGTTCCAGCGTGGAATTTTAACGATTACGTAATCCAATGTTGGTTCAAATAATGCCGAAGTTGATTTGGTTATCTGATTCTCTAACTCGTCCAAAGAATACCCTATCGCTAACTTAGTAGCCACTTTCGCTATTGGATACCCTGTAGCTTTTGATGCCAACGCAGAAGATCTAGAAACCCTTGGGTTTATTTCAATTGCAATGATATCCTCTTTCTCATCTGGGCTAACCGCAAACTGTACGTTACAACCACCTTCAAAATCTCCGATACTACGCATCATATGAATTGCCATATCCCTCATCTTCTGGTAGGTACGGTCAGATAAGGTCATTGCTGGTGCTACCGTTATCGAATCCCCGGTGTGAATTCCCATCGGGTCCATATTTTCAATAGCACAAATGATGACTACATTATCATTCTTGTCGCGCAACAACTCTAGCTCATATTCTTTCCAGCCCATCAGCGCTTTATCTATCATCACCTCATGTATAGGAGAAATCTCCAATCCATAGCTCAGCAATTCATCAAAATCCTCTGGCTTGTATACGATTGCCGCTCCTGCCCCACCTAAGGTATATGAAGCTCGGATGACCAAAGGGAAACCAAATTCCTGTGCTATTTCCTTTCCTTTTAAGAAAGAGGTAGCTGTTGCTTGAGGTGCCATGCCAACACCAATTTTCAACATTAACTCCCTAAACTGTTCACGATCTTCCGTTACGTTTATGGCATCGATGTCAACTCCGATCAATTCCACACCAAAATCTTCCCAAATTCCTTTTTTATCAGCTTCAATACACAAGTTCAAAGCGGTTTGGCCTCCCATAGTTGGTAATACCGCATCAATTTGTGGATGTTCTTTTAATATCTCTATTATAGATTTTGTAGTCAATGGTTTTAAGTACACATGATCCGCCATTGAGGGATCAGTCATAATCGTAGCCGGATTACTATTGATCAATATAGTTTCGATACCATCCTCACGTAAGGAACGTAAAGACTGAGATCCCGCATAGTCAAATTCACAAGCCTGACCAATAATAATAGGGCCAGAACCAATAATTAATATAGAGTTTAAATCTTTTCTTTTCGGCATGTTCTAGGTTGCTTTTTTTAATACATTAAATTACTAAAAGGTATTGATTTTAGTTCGATTAAGGACAAAAAAAAGGTGCCACTTTTAAAAAAGTAACACCTTAAATATTTTTAAAAAATAAAATCATTTATTTCTTATGTCTTGGCTCTGAGGAAACAGTTAACTTCTTTCTTCCTTTAGCTCTTCTTCTTGCTAAAACTTTTCTTCCATTAACGGAAGCCATGCGCTCTCTAAAGCCATGTTTGTTTTTTCTTTTCCTCTTTGACGGCTGATATGTTCTTTTCTGTCCGGGCATTGCTTAAAACCTTTTCTATGTTTGATGTCTTACAGAACTACCTATAAAACTGGGCGCAAATATACAAAGACTTTTTTCTTTAACAAGCCATATCAAAAAAATATTTTTAGATTTCTGTACGGCACAAAACCTAGGTTTTGACTAATTTTGTAAGATGTTAAATTTGACGGGAGCAATATAGTTATAGTTTGTCAAAATTTAGACAAAAACAACAAAACCAACATATCAAAGCACATTCACATGTTCAACAAAAATATTAAACTAGTCATTGCAGGATTAATCATTGCCTTCGCGGTTTATCAATTTATTGAAGGAGAAATAGGTAATGGAATTTTCCTATTGTTCCTTTCCTCTATTTTTATCTTTTTGTATTTCAGGAATGAAATTATTTTATTGGCATTCCTTAAGATGCGGAAACAGGATTTGGCAGGCACACAAAATTGGCTAACCAAAATTAAAAATCCAGAAGGTGCGCTTACTACTAAACAACAAGGATACTACAACTATCTTCATGGAATTATATTTTCACAAACAAATCTAACCCAAGCTGAAAAATACTTTAAAAAAGCACTTAAGCTTGGTCTAACCATGGATTATGATGTGGCCATGGCAAAATTAAGTTTAGCAGGTATTTCCATGCAAAAAAGACGTAAAAGAGAAGCGACGATGCTACTTAACGAAGCAAAGAAATTGGACAAAAACAACATGCTGACTGAACAGATTCGCATGATGCAACAGCAAATGAAAAAGATTTAATTCAACCCAACGATTTGGCAATAACCATTATTGCGTACGAAATTAGTTTTCATGATTATACAGCTCTAGTGAACAGCGCTTACAAAGGTCAATTATAGACTAACGGTATAGCGGCACAGTATATTTTTTACTATTTAATAAATTAAATACACTACTTAGACTCCTTGTAATATCCTTTGTTAGGAATTTCAATCGTATATTTCTTTCTAGAGCTATTATTCAAATGAGGCTCACGCAACCAAGGGTTATGTCTTTTTAGTATCTTATAGTTTATCTCGTATTTCTCTGAAAAATCCGCAAAGCTAGCGACAGGTTCCTCTATTTCTACAGTAAACGATGGAACTGCGTTATACAGATCTTCTTTCTCTAAGTGAAACCCGTATTTTTCTGGATTGGAAAGGATTTCTTTAATAGCCATGATTCTAAAAACATACCTACCTGTTTCCTCGCCTAAAAGCAAATCATAATAATCGTCAACTTGCTGAATTCTCATATACTTATTTATTCCACCAGGACCTGCATTATAAGCAGCAGCAGTAAGTGTCCAGCTACCATATTTTTTCTTCCATTTGTTTAAGTAGTCACAAGCAACCTCTGTGGACTTCTCTAAATGATAGCGCTCATCCACATTCGAATTGACTTCAAGGCCATATTCCCTGCCCGTTTCTCTCATAATTTGCCAAAATCCAGTGGCACCAGCGGGAGAGACTACATTGGTAAGTCCACTTTCTGCAACTGCCAAATATTTGAAATCGTCAGGAATTCCATTCTTAGCTAAAATAGGTTCTATGACAGGGAAATACTTATGTGCTCTTTTCATCAACAACATTGCATTAGATTGCCAATATGTATTTACCAAGAACTCCCGATCTACACGCTCCATAACCTCTGGATCTTGTTGCGGAACTGCTTCTCCTGCAAAATTGAGGTCTTCTGGTATGTCTATGGAAGATATCCGGTATTCATTTGCTACACTTTTTACTACAGTATCATTTTTAACGGTCGTTTCCGTTTTGTCACCCAAAGTATTGGAATTTGCCGCAAATAGTAAAGAACCCACTACAAAAAGTACACCCAAAAACATTAGAATATTTTTTAAAACTTTCATGTCAGATAATTTAGTTACACCCAAAGGTATTAATAGAACTGCCTTAATCCAAAATAATTGCAGATAGGTGTTGGTTAAACCACTTTGCCCTGTGAATTATCATGGTATGTGTGCCATTTTTGACCTTTATGCACTGTTTTATATTTTCAATGGGGAAAACAGCATCCCTATCTCCCTGTATATGAACTATTTTCTCATGGAACTCCGTTTGCTGCCAATTCACCAATTCATGAATACACCAATCAATATACGTCTTGTCCCTAATTGATAAGTATTTCTCATATAAGGCCAATCTTTTAGTAACGGTCTCACCAAAGGCATATTTGGCCAATAGTTCAACATTATTTACCAAGCCCGTAGGAAGTAACTTGTGGATGCTAGTATAACGAGCAAAGAGCATACGCTTTGGAAGTTCTGTTTTACTCTTAACACTCGAAACAATAATTACCTTGGCCACCGGAATAATTTTAGCCATTTCCTGCACTATAATTCCACCTAAAGACACACCTAAAAGCACAGGATTTTTATGGGTAACCAGCGTACACATTTCTTTAGCATATGCTGCAATATCCATGTCCTTCCTAGGTATACTCCAATCTAGAAAATGAATTGTAAACTGATCTGGAGACAGGTCAATATGCTCAAATATGGTACTGTTAGCTGCCATTCCAGGCATAAAGTAAACATGTATCTTAGTTATAGACATCGCAAGCAAATGGTATAAAGACTAGGAAATTAGCTATTTTTTCAGTAATTTTATAAACTGTTTTTGGTTAAAATTTATATTATTCGATTTTAACGCACTCAATATTATTTATTTCAACAATTACGATTTGAGAACATCGTAATTTTTTTGTCTAGAACCAATACTAAAATCAACTATATGAACGATGTACTAATTAAGGACAATACCTTCTTACGCCAGTTTGAAACAAGTTTAGATGGTCATTTGGCTAAAATCGAGTATTCTTCTCAGGAAAGAAAGGTTTTTTTAACAAAAATCGTAGTTCCCGAAGAAATCACTATGGAGGGTTTTAACGAAAGCTTTATTAAAGCCGTACTACACCACTTACAAGAAAAAAACTTAAGAGTTGTACCAACAAGCCCGCAAATTGCAGGGTTCTTGCGCAGAAATAGGCAATACAAAGAGATGTTGCCCGTAGGCATCAGAATTTAATAAAAAAAGCCTCTCAATTGAGAGGCTTTTTTTTGCTTTAGTTTAGAACCGGTTGGTGTATGAACTCCATTGTCACCAAGCCATCCTCTGCAATACGTGTTAGCTTTATATTATGAATCGTATTGACCAATGAAGGATTCCATGGTGTTTTTACCTTTACATAATTCTCTGTAAAACCGTGAATGTAACCTCCTTTGTTCTCCCCTTCAAAAAGTACGCTTAATTGCTCACCTAGCTGACTCTCGTAAAAAGACCTGCGCTTCTTTACAGATAAACCCCTAAGCATTTTGCTCCTTTTGTTTCTCACTTGTTTTGGTACTACCCCAGACATTTTAGCTGCTTCTGTGTTATCCCTTTCAGAATAGGTAAACACATGAAGATAGGATATATCCAGTTCGTTTAAATAATGATAGGTTTCTAAAAAATGTTCTTCTGTCTCACCAGGAAATCCAACAATAACATCCACACCTATACAACAATTAGGCATTACGTTTTTAATTCGCGCTACCCGCTCTGTGTATAACCCCGTCATATATCTTCGTTTCATCAGCTTTAAAAGTGCATCGCTACCACTTTGAAGCGGAATATGAAAATGTGGTACAAAGGAATTATTCTGTGCTACAAAATCTATTGTTTCATTCTTTAAAAGATTAGGCTCAATAGAGGATATTCGCAGTCTATGGATGCCTTTAACTGTATCTAATGCCTTTATGAGGTCTAAAAAGGTATGCTCATGTTTTTTATTTCCAAACTCCCCTTTGCCGTAATCCCCAATATTAACTCCGGTAAGAACAATTTCCTTTATACCTTGTGCAGAAATTTCAGCAGCGTTTTTAAGCACATTATCCAAGGCATCGCTTCTTGAAATTCCTCTAGCTAAGGGAATTGTGCAATACGTACATTTGTAATCACAACCGTCCTGTACCTTCAAAAATGCACGGGTTCTATCCCCTATGGCATAGCTGCCTACATAAAAATCGGCGTCTTCAATTTCACAGGAATGCACCTCTCCAAAATCATTCTTGGACAGGTCATTAATATAATCTCTTATTTTGAATTTTTCCGTGGCACCCAAAACCAAATCAACACCATTTACAGCAGCTAATTCTTCTGGTTTTAATTGAGCGTAACAACCCACTGCAGCTATGTATGCATTAGGATTGCCTTTTTGAGCTTGCTTTACAATCGTTTTAAATTTCTTATCGGCATTTTCGGTTACCGAACATGTATTGATTACGTACATATCGGCTGATTCCGAAAACTCTACACGGTCAAAACCTTCATCAACAAAGCTTCGTGCAATTGTAGATGTTTCCGAAAAATTGAGCTTACAGCCCAAGGTATAAAATGCTACTTTTTTTCTCAAAATACTGCTACTAGTTCCTTGTTAATAATTTCTCCATTTTTTAGTAATCTCAAATACATGACTTAAGATATCCGCTTCAATAGAATCGAACACCACACCTCTTCTAGCCATCATAACCTCCGCGGCTTCAAATGCCTTTTTAGGCATATAGCTTGTAAACCCTGAAGCACCTCCCCAACTAAAGCTCGGAACAAAATTCCTTGGAAAACCTGGCACATATATGTTGGAATTTACACCAATGACGGTACCTGTATTAAACATGGTATTAATGGCAGACTTACTATGGTCACCCATCATAAGACCGCAAAACTGCAATCCGGTTTGTTCAAACTTTTCTGTAGCATAATTCCATATACGTACCTTGGCATAGTTATTCTTTAAGTTAGAATTATTTGAATCTGCACCAATATTGCACCATTCCCCTAATACCGCATTTCCTAAATAACCTTCGTGCCCCTTGCTACTATAACCAAAAATTACTGAATTACTGACCTCGCCACATACTTTGGAATGAGGACCGATCGTGGTTGGTCCATAAAGTTTTCCTCCCATTTTTATAACGGCATTATCACATAAAGCAAGTCCACCACGAATGAGGCTTCCTTCCCATATTTCAGCATTTTTACCTATGTATATAGGTCCGTCCGTTGCATTAAGAATACTAAACTCTACCGTTGCACCTTCTTCCAAAAAGATACGCTCTGGATGTATAAGATTATTGGTCTTTGAAATTGGTTGGCTCTGTCTTCCTTTTGTTAAAAATTCAAAATCCACTTCCAAGGCTACGCCATTTTTAGCGAAAATATCCCAAGTGAATTCGATATTCAAAGGGGCATGCCCCAAAATCACCTTCTTGAATGCAGCCAAATCTATTAGTTTTTGCACCTTTTTAGACCTGTATGCAATCAATCTATCCCTATACATAAGCGCCTCACCATCGTTGAGGACTTCTAAAGCACTGATAAGATCTGAATCTGGAAGAAAAGAACCGTTGATACAGATATTATCATTACTACTAACCAATGGGTATTTGATAGCTAGGTAATCCTCGGTCACATAAGAAATCTTAGTTTTTAAGTACCCTTCCCATTTTTCCCTGATAGTTAATATACCTATTCTAATTTCACCAACAGGTCTTGTAAAGGTAAAAGGCAATAGGTTATTCCTTTCAGAACCATCAAAAAGAACATAGTTCATAATTATTGAGTTTTGACAAAATTACATAAACCAATTATCCCATTATATTTTTCTTGGACAAGACGGCCAAATTTTAGCTATACTAAAAAAGCGCCCGCGATAAATATATCATGGGCGCTTTTGTATATGGTAAAAGATACTCTTATTTCTCCTCTTCTTTTACTTCCTCCGTCGCCTCTGGCGCAGCCTTAGCAAATTTCTTGTACTTGTTCTTAAACTTATCGATACGTCCTGCAGTATCCAAGAATTTAGCTTTTCCAGTATAAAACGGGTGTGATGTTCTAGAGATTTCCAATTTTACTAATGGATACTCAACACCATCAACTTCTAAAGTTTCTTTAGTATCTGCTGTAGACTTTGTTAAAAAGACCTCCTCATTGGACATGTCCTTGAAAGCAACTAATCTATAATTTTCTGGGTGTATTCCTTTTTGCATTGTAATAAAATTTTATGCACCCATTCCGACGGGCACCTATTTTAAGTTTGCAAATTTAGCTATTTTAAATAAAATGACAATTTATTATGACAAAAATAAAATGAAATAATTTTGTAACTTCAAGTGTAACAATATTCGTACTATTGATACTTATAAAACAATCAACCTCTAAAACTAAGAAAATGGAAGAAAATCTACCAAAAACAGGAAAGTTTGCATTAACCTACGGACTCTTATTAGGAGGGGTAAGCACGATTTTTACTTTTATGCTTTACACAATGGACATGCATTATCAGAATGAATGGCCAGTAATAGTAATTAGTATAGCAATATCATTAACTGCCATTATAGTAGGTATGATACAATTTAAAAAAGCGAACAATGGTTTTATGTCCTTTGGACAGGCATTAAAAGTTGGGGTAGGTATTTCTTTGATTGGTGGCGTAATTGCAATTATTTTCAGCCTAATTCTGAGTAATTTTTTAGATCCAGATATGATTGACAAGGCCATGGAACTTCAAAAAAACAAACTAATGGAAAGCACAGCATTAAAGGCTGATCAAATTGAAGCACAGCTAGAAATGCAACGAAAGTTTACCACGCCAACAATGCAGATACTCTTTGGCCTGCTTACCAGTATTGTATCGGGATTTATTTTCTCACTTATACCCGCCTTGGTTCTAAAAAAACAAGAAGTTCTAGACTAAGTTTGTACTTTTGAGGGAAACTATTGAAGTTACCAATGCAACTATCCATTATAATTCCCTTACTCAACGAAGAAGAATCGCTCCAAGAGCTACATGCTTGGATTGTATCGGTGATGCAATCCAAGCATTTTTCTTATGAGGTTTTATTCGTAGATGATGGGAGTACGGATACTTCTTGGGACATAATTTCTAAACTTTCTGAGAAAGATTCTAATGTAAGGGGTATTCGATTTCAACGAAATTTTGGCAAGTCGCAAGCCTTGCATGCTGGCTTTAAAGCTGCCAGTGGTGATGTAATTATCACTATGGATGCTGATCTTCAGGATAATCCAGAAGAAATTCCTGAGTTATTTAATTTAATTCAGGAAGATGGATATGACCTTGTTTCCGGTTGGAAGAAAAAACGGTATGACTCCATATTATTTAAAAACTTGCCCTCTAAGCTTTTCAATTGGGCAGCACGTAAAACATCGGGAGTAAAGCTCCATGATTTCAATTGCGGTCTTAAAGCCTATCACAAATCGGTTATCAAGACCATTGAAGTGTCGGGCGAAATGCACCGTTATATTCCCGTCTTGGCAAAAAATGCAGGCTTCTCTAAAATAGGAGAAAAAGTAGTTAAACATCAATCCAGAAAATATGGTAAAACCAAATTTGGAATGGAACGTTTTATCAACGGATTTTTGGATTTAATAACGATTTGGTTCGTCTCTAAATTCGGTAAACGTCCTATGCACTTGTTCGGTGCCCTAGGTGTTGTCATGTTCATTATTGGATGTAGCTTTGCCATCTATTTAGGAATTGACAAGCTGTTCATAAATCCTTTTGGACGATTAATTACCAACAGACCCCAGTTTTATATTGCACTTACGTCTATGGTCATAGGCACACAACTATTTCTTGCAGGATTTTTAGGAGAAATAATGATTCGTTCCAAAAAAGAAGAAAAAAGGTACGTTATTTCTGATAAGATCGACTTATAAATACGTTTGAAAATCATATTTCTTCGTAGATTTAAAATATAAACAAAACAACAGATTACATGGATAATTTCCTTGATACCGCCAAAAGTTGGATGACCGACTTTTTTGACCCAGCAGTAAAAAAAGAGATTCAACACCTCATAGATACAGATACCGAAGAGCTAAAAGATCGTTTTTATAAGCAGATGGAATTTGGCACGGGTGGTATGCGCGGTGTTATGGGCGTTGGAACCAATAGAATAAATAAATACACACTAGGAAAAAGCACACAGGGACTAAGTAATTACCTGAACAAGGTATATAAAGAAGAAGAAATAAAGGTTGTTATAGCTTTTGACTGTCGTCACAATAGCGACTCCTTAGCTAGAACAGTGGCAGAAGTATTTTCAGCCAACGGAATCAAGGTGTTCCTGTTTTCTGAATTGCGTACGACACCAGAACTTTCCTTTGCGGTCAGACATTTAAATTGCCATGCGGGAATAGTACTTACAGCTTCGCACAACCCTCCTGAATACAATGGCTATAAGGTCTATTGGACGGATGGTGGACAAATAGTACCGCCACAGGACACTAAAATTATTGCTGAAATTAATGCCCTTCCTTTTGAAAACATAAAGTTCAACGCCAATGAAAGTCTTATTCAGGTAATTGATAAAGAAGTGGATGAAGCATTTATTGAAGCTTCCGTTGCTAATGGAAATTTCAATGCGGATGGCAAGGACGATTTTAAAATTGTATTTACTTCTCTACATGGAACCTCCATTACGGCTATTCCAGAAGTACTAAAGCGTGCGGGATATAAAAATGTAACGGTTATTGCTGAGCAGGCAGAGCCAGATGGCAATTTTCCTACCGTTAAATCACCTAACCCTGAAGAATCTGAAGCACTATCTTTAGCCGTTAAAAAAGCGGAAGAAATTGGCGCAGATATGGTGGTAGGTACCGACCCCGATAGTGACCGCTTGGGTATCGCAGTTCGGAATTTGGACGGTAAGATGGAAATTGTGAATGGAAACCAGGCAATGGTACTAATGACGAAGTTCCTTTTAGAAAAAAGAAGGCAACAAGGTTTTAAGGGCAATGAATTCATAGCCACTACTATTGTCTCTACTCCTATGATGGAAGCCATGGCCAAAGCCTACGGCGTAGAATTCAAAACGGCATTAACCGGATTCAAATGGATCGGTAAAATGATAAAGGATTTTCCAGATTCTGAATTTATAGGTGGTGGCGAAGAAAGCTTCGGTTACATGGTGGGCGATTTTGTACGCGATAAAGATGCGGTAACCTCTACCCTACTCGCCTGTGAAATTGCAGCGCAAGCTAAAGCGAATGGTAGTTCTTTTTATAAGGATTTAATTGACTGTTATGTCGATTACGGTTTTTACAAAGAACATCTGGTTTCAATAACCAAAAAAGGAATAAGTGGTGCGGAAGAAATCAAGCAAATGTTGAAAGATTTTAAGGAAAATCCGGTAGCATCCGTTGCTGGCTCAAAAGTAAAGTGGATAGAAGATTACAACACATCCACTGCTAAAAATGTGCTCACCGGAGAAGAAATAGCTATTAATATCCCTAAGTCCAATGTACTAATTTACGAAACGGAGGACGGTACTAGAGTAGCTGCCAGACCCAGCGGAACGGAACCTAAAGTGAAATTTTATATCAGTACTAATACTAGGTTGGACAAGGCATCGGATTATAAGACCGTAGCTGCAGAATTAGACGTGAAAATACAAAGCATCCTTAGCGAGCTTAAACTAGGTTAATGGATTATTTTAAAAAGATTCTTCGCTTTGCGAAACCTTACCGAAAATACGGCTATCTAAATATTTTCTTTAATGTACTGTACGCCTTGTTCAGTGCTTTGTCTTTTGCAGCTTTGATTCCAATGCTGAATGTCTTGTTCGAACAAGCTGAACCAGTCACCGAGCTGCCTGTTTTTAAAGGAATAAGCTCGGTTAAGGATTATTTTATAGACTATCTAGGCTACCATGTGACGCAGTATGCTGGCGAGGATAAGATGAAAGCCCTGATACTTGTAATTGGGTTAATTCTAGTTCTATTCTTACTTAAAAACCTATTTAATTACTTAGCCATGTTCTTTATAACCTTCTTAAGGAATGGCGTTTTAAAAGACATTAGAAACAGTATGTACCGTAAAATCACGGAACTACCTATATCTTATTATTCTGAAAAGAGAAAAGGAGATGTTATCGCCAGAATATCATCAGATGTATTAGAAATTCAGCACTCTTTCCTTTCCATTTTAGAACTTATTGTACGTGAACCGCTTACCATCCTATTTACTATTCTTATTATGTTTGGCATCAGTGGTAAGTTAACCTTATTTGTTTTTATTTTTATACCTGTGGCGGGCATGATTATTTCTAGAATAGGGAAATCCTTGAAAAAGAAATCTGATGATGTACAACGAGAACAAGGAGAGTTTCTATCCATTATTGAGGAAACCCTAGGTGGTCTACGAGTTATTAAAGCATTTAACTCTGAATCTCGATTTTATAACACCTTTAGTGCATCTACAAAGCGTTTTTTTGATTTTAGCAACACCTTATTAAACCGTCAAAATCTTGCCTCACCAACGGGTGAATTTTTAGGGATTTTAGTCATCGGTGTTTTATTATGGTTTGGTGGTAAAATGGTCTTGGTCGATGAAACCTTAGATCCCTCCTCCTTTATCGCCTACATGGGCTTGGCATATAATATCCTAACTCCTGCAAAAGCGATCAGTAAAGCTTCCTATGGAGTAAAAAAAGGAAACGCAGCTGCAGAGCGTGTCCTCGAAATCTTAGAAACGGAAAATCCAATTGCCGAGATCGATAAACCTATTGAAAAATTAGTCTTTGAAAACAACATTGCCTTAGAAAATATATCTTTTAAATATGAGGACGAGTATGTCTTGAAGGATTTTAATTTAAATGTTCCAAAAGGTGGAACTGTTGCATTAGTTGGACAATCTGGCAGTGGAAAAAGCACCATAGCCAATTTGGTTACCCGTTTTTATGATGTAAACCAAGGTGAGATAAAGATTGACGGAATTAATATAAAGGAGTTATCCAAAAAATCTTTACGAGGTATGTTAGGGCTGGTGACGCAGGATTCCATTCTATTTAATGACACGGTGCAGAATAATATCAGCTTAGGAAAAGAAGGTGCCACGTTGGAGGAAATTATGGAAGCTGCCAAAATCGCAAATGCCCATGACTTTATTATGGAGCTGCCCAAGGGCTATGAAACGAATATTGGAGATAGTGGGAATAAATTAAGCGGTGGACAGAAACAACGACTATCTATTGCACGTGCTGTTCTTAAAAACCCACCTATCATGATTTTGGATGAAGCCACTTCCGCATTGGATACGGAGAGTGAACGTTTGGTACAGGATGCTTTGGAGAACATGATGAAAAACCGAACCTCTATAGTCATTGCGCACCGTTTATCAACGATTCAAAATGCTGACAATATTGTTGTACTGCAAAAAGGTGAAATTGTAGAGCAAGGATCCCACACTGAGCTGTTGACCAAAAATGGCACCTATAAGAAGTTAGTAGATATGCAATCTCTTGGTTAACAAGCACTTTACCAACCCGTTTAATGGAAATTAAAGCTATTCCAGCTCAGCTAACTTGGAAGGTTAGACATAAAGCTATGTGGCCCAATAAGCCATTTTCTTATATAAAGCTCGACAATGATGTTGAAGGACAACATTTTGGGCTTTATCTAGAAAACAAGCTCGTATCTGTTATTTCAGTATTTATAATAGGTAAAGAGGCGCAATTTAGAAAATTTGCTACCGTACCACAACATCAAGGAAATGGCTATGGATCTAACTTGTTATCGTATATTTTTAAGGAAATGTCCGAGCTTGGGATAAAACGGTTATGGTGTAATGCAAGACAGGACAAAACCCTGTATTATAAGAAATTTGGGATGATAAAAACGCCGATAACGTTTACAAAAGGAAACATAGATTACATAATTATGGAATCCCATTTAGAACTACAGAAAAGAAATTCTTAACAGATTGAAACTACACCTTCATTAAAATTAGTTGTGGTTCGATTAAACCTTTTTGTACTTTAGAAGTCATAGTGTACAAAGAAGGGTTATTTGATTTCCGAAAATGAACTAGTCGCAGAATTAAAGACAAAGGATACCCAATCCCAAGCTTTTGAGGTACTTGTAAATACCTACAAGGAACGCCTGTATTGGCATATTCGAAGGATTGTTCTTAACCACGATGATGCAGATGATGTATTGCAAAATACTTTTATAAAGGTATACCGTAATATCGATGGTTTTAAAGGCGACAGTAAACTGTTTTCATGGATGTACCGTATTGCTACAAACGAGTCTCTAACGTTTCTAAAACAGAAATCTAGAAAGCTAGGTTTAACCAATATCGAATACCAAGAGCACTTAGTAGCCAACTTACATGCCGACGTCCATTTTGATGGCGATGAAATTCAATTGAAACTACAAAAGGCCATAGCTCGATTACCAGAAAAACAAAAATTGGTCTTTAACATGAAGTATTTTCAAGAATTGAAATACGAGGAGATTTCCAACATACTAGAAACTACCGCAGGAGGCTTAAAAGCCTCCTATCATCTAGCGGTTAAGAAAATAGAGGCCTATCTCGAAGAATATTAAACCTTTTAATTTAATGATGGTCAAAGTTTACAAATGAAAATACCTAAAAAGCATAATCCCTTTACAACTCCGAATACTTATTTCGAAGAGTTCACGAAGAACCTAAAGACCAGGTTAAACGTAGAGGAACCTAATTTACCTAAGGAAGCTGGATTTAAACTACCGAAGGATTACTTTGACCGTCTACCCGTAGAAATTAATAAAAACCTAGCTAGCACTGAATCTAAAGTGATTCAGCTTAAAACCAAGAAGCTATATTATATGGCAGCAGCTTCCGTAGCAGCTGTACTATTACTTTTCTTTGGCCTAAACTGGAACAAGTCTCAAGAAACATCATGGAAGAATGTAGCAAATACAGACATCGAAAACTATTTTGATACCCATGGCCTAGGCCTTTCATCGTATGAAATAGCAGAAGTGATTTCAGTAGATGATTTAGAACTAACCGATTTTTTAGAAACCGATCTTAATGAGGAGCATATCGTCGAATATCTCAACGAACATACGGATGACTTTGAAGAATTAAATTTAGAAGACAATGAATAAATTACTACTCATACTGTTTATATTATTTACCACCTTGAGCTATGGCCAACGCGGTAATAAAGAAAAAATAAAATCTTTAAAAGTGGCCTTTATCACAGACCAGTTAGAACTAACTAGTAAGGAAGCCCAGCAATTTTGGCCAGTGTACAACAAATTTGAGGAGCAACGAGAGGACTTACGCCAGAAAGAGCGAACAGCAGTAAGGGATAAAATAAGAAATGCTTCAGAACTAACCGAAGATGAAGCAGTACAGCTGCTAACTCAATTTATTAGCTTTAAGGAAAGGGCCGAAATATTGGACACATCCTATCTCAATGAGTTAAAAAAAGTACTATCGTCAAAAAAAACCTTGTTATTACTAAGCGCTGAGGAGGAGTTTAAACGACATTTGATAAAACAATACCGCCAAAATAGAGGTGGTAGACGTTAAGGAACCTTATTGAAGTAAATCTCGATAAACTTAGGAACTACTAATGTGAGATAACAGCAGTCACTATTTTAAAGCAGCAACTTCTATGGTGCTGCACTTAAAAATTGAAAGTATCAGACATTAGTATATAACCACTAGCGAATTAGTTTCTTATACTTAATTCGTTTTGGCATAATATCCGCACCCAATCGTTTTTTCCTGTTTTCCTCATAATCCGAGAAAGAACCTTCAAAGAAATACACTTGCGAATCGCCCTCAAAAGCCAAGATATGCGTACAGACCCTATCTAGAAACCATCTATCGTGAGAAATAACGACACCACAACCTGCAAAATTTTCCAAACCTTCCTCTAAGGCACGTAAGGTGTTAACATCCAAATCATTGGTGGGCTCATCCAATAGCAATACATTACCCTCTTCCTTCAGGGTCATGGCAAGATGCAAGCGATTTCGTTCCCCACCGGATAACATACTTACCTTTTTGTTCTGTTCACTACCAGAAAAATTAAATCGACTTAGATATGCCCGCGAATTTACTTGACGACCACCCATCATTACTAATTCTTGCTCATCACTAAAATTCTGCCAAATTGTTTTTTCAGGGTCTATATTGGAATGACTTTGATCTACGTAGGCGATTTTCGCAGTATCGCCAACTATGAATTCTCCTTTATCAGGTTTTTCCTCACCCATGACCATTCTAAAAATGGTCGTTTTACCTGCACCGTTTGGTCCAATAATACCAACAATACCAGCTTGTGGTAATGTGAAGTTCAAATCTTCATACAGTAATTTATCACCAAAGGCTTTACTTACACCTTTTGCTTCGATCACATTGGTTCCCAAGCGTGGTCCGTTAGGAATATAGATTTCTAATTTTTCGTCTAGCTGCTTTTGGTCCTGACTCATTAACTTGTCATAGTTCTTCAAACGTGCTTTTTGCTTTGTCTGTCTACCTTTAGCTCCTTGACGCACCCAATCCAACTCACGCTCCAAGGTTTTTTGTCTTTTGGAAGCGGTCTTGCTTTCTTGCGCCAAACGTTTAGATTTCTGGTCCAACCAAGAAGAATAATTTCCTTTCCACGGGATACCCTCTCCCCTGTCCAATTCCAATATCCATCCAGCTACATTATCCAAGAAATATCGATCATGTGTTACGGCAATCACCGTTCCTTTATATTGTGCCAAATGATGCTCTAACCAATGCACCGATTCTGCATCCAAGTGGTTGGTAGGTTCATCCAATAATAAAATTTCAGGCTCTTGTAACAACAATCTGCAGAGTGCCACCCTTCTTCGTTCACCCCCAGATAATACTCCTATTTTCTTATCGGATTCCGGCGTGCGCAAAGCATCCATAGCAATTTCAAGCTTAGTATCCAACTCCCAAGCGTTAGAAGCATCTATCTGATCTTGCAAAACGGCTTGCTTATCCATCAACTTTTGCATCTTATCGGCATCCTCATAAACCTCAGGCAAACCGAACATGTCATTTATCTTGTTGTATTCGTCCAAGATGGCTACGGTCTCCGCTACGCCTTCCTTAACGACTTCCAATACCGTCTTATTCTCATCCAATTGTGGTTCTTGCTCCAAGTACCCAACATTATATCCAGGAGAAAAAACAACATCGCCCTGAAAATTTTTATCAACTCCAGCGATAATTTTCAACAAGGTAGATTTACCTGACCCGTTAAGTCCTAGAATACCAATTTTGGCACCGTAAAAGAAACTGAGGTATATATTTTTGAGTACCGGGGTATTTGCGGTCTTATAGGTCTTCGTAACTCCAGACATGGAGAAAATGACTTTTTTATCGTCGGACATGTTCTAATTTATTTAACAAAAGGATTATTCGTACTAAACTTTTAATTGAAAACAAAGCATCGTTAATCCGCAGTTCTGCGTTGCTAATTTTCGATGCTTTCTATAAAAACTTTAAACCTTGAAGCTTTGGCCTAAAACCGATTTCAAACTCTTCCTTTAAGTGCATTAAACACCCAGGCGATGGCAAAAAAACCAATACCCACAGATGCAAAGCCCCAGCCGGCAACATCGTCATATCTAAAAGCTCCAAGTGCTATAAGAGCACAACCTACACAAATCATTATAAATGTGGCCCAAGCCAGCACCGTATTCTTGTTCATTCCCATGTTCTTTGGTTTTGGTTAGTGGTAACTTCAAATATCGGAAATTTATAAAAACTTCAAGCTATAATTTAAAAGGTTTATCCCTCAAAAGGAAAACGAATCCCAGCTTTCTCTCTAACCGTATCCAAAAGGGTACAGAGATCAGTTGTGTTTTGGTGACTCCACAGCTTACTCTCTAGTTGGCCTGCATTTATACAACGTGCAACCTCGGCTATTTCGTAGGTATAACCTTTACCATTCTTTTCAACCGCTATATGCTCAGATGCGCCATTTTTTTCTAAGACATAAGATGATGCTTCGTGCCATCTCGGGTTTATAAATAAACTTCCCGTGCTTCCCGCTATCTCTGCTTTCATTTCAGAGTTAGATGCCAAACCACTAAAAAGGAGGGCCTGGGCATTCTCATATTCAAAAATCATGGAAGTTTGACTCTCAATACCTGTTTTATAAAATTGTGATTGTGCAGTAATCTTTTTTGGCATTCCTAACATTAAATACGACAAAAAAATTGGGTAAATACCTATATCTAAAATAGTACCTCCCGCCAAATCGGGATTAAGCACTCTTCCTTTTTCATCTCTATCTAATCCATAGAACGCAAAGTCTGCCTTGAGGTAAGCAATGCGGCCAATTTCTCCGTTCTCAACCAGTTCTTTAACCTTCTTTATCGTCGGATTAAACCTAGACCACAAAGCTTCCATTAAAAAAACCTTATTCTCCTTTGCCTTAGCTAACATGAGCTTCACCTCTGCGCTGTTAATACCCATTGGTTTTTCACAGAGCACGTGCTTCTTATGGTCCATTGCCCTAATACTCAAATCGGCATGGGAAGTATGTGGCGTTGCTATGTAAACCACGTCCACGACATCACTCTGAAATAACTCCTCATAGCTACCAAAGGAGTACTTTGCTCCATAAGTTTCTGCAAATTCTTTGGCTTTGGACAAACTCCTAGAGGCAACTGCGGTTAAACGGTTATCACCTACCAATGCAAGGTCCTTTACAAAGGTCTGTGCAATTTTCCCTGTGCCAATTATTCCCCAACGTATCATATTCCTGTTTGTATTAAAGGTTTATTCAAATGTACTCAATTTTACTCCTTATCTTTATGGGATAAATCGAAAGAAACGTAATGGATATCAAGTTCAACCAAAACGAGGATGCTAATAAATTAATGCTTTCAGAGCTACGAAAAAGGATAGCAAAGGTTTCCTTAGGAGGTGGTAAAGCAAAAATAGAAAAGCAGCACGCCAACGGAAAAATGACGGCGCGAGAACGAATAGAGTATCTCTTGGATCAAAAAAAAGACCGCATAGAAATAGGTGCTTTTGTTGGTGAAGGAATGTATGAAGAACATGGTGGCTGTCCTTCTGGTGGGGTAATAATTAAAATGGGCTATGTGTCTGGAAAACAATGTTTGGTAGTAGCTAATGATGCAACGGTAAAAGCCGGCGCTTGGTTTCCGATTACGGCGAAAAAGAACTTGAGAGCTCAGGAAATTGCCATGGAAAACCGATTACCCATTATTTATTTAGTGGATAGTGCAGGAGTTTATTTACCAATGCAAGATGAAATTTTTCCTGATAAAGAGCATTTCGGGCGGATTTTCAGAAATAATGCCATAATGAGCAGTATGGGCATTACTCAAATTTCTGCGGTTATGGGAAGCTGTGTGGCTGGAGGGGCCTACTTGCCTATCATGAGCGACGAAGCTTTGATTGTTGATAAAACTGGTAGTATTTTTCTAGCGGGAAGTTACTTGGTAAAAGCGGCCATTGGAGAAAGTATTGACAACGAAACCTTGGGTGGAGCAACGACACACTGTGAAATTAGTGGGGTAACCGATTATAAGGCAAAAGACGATGCCGCTGCCTTGGATACCATTAAAAACATAATGGACAAAATTGGCGATTATACCAAAACAGGGTATAATAGGGCTACACCCGAAAAGCCTAGGGAGAATCCACAGGATATTTATGGAATTCTACCCGCTTCAAGAGTAGAGCAGTATGACATGATGGAAATCATCAACCGACTTGTGGACAATTCTGAATTTGAAGCGTATAAAGATGGTTATGGCCAGAGCATACTTACCGGTTATGCAAGGATAGATGGTTGGGCCGTTGGCATCGTAGCCAACCAAAGAAAGGTGGTGAAAACTAAAAAAGGGGAAATGCAATTTGGCGGGGTCATTTATTCCGACTCCGCTGACAAAGCAACCAGATTTATTGCCAATTGTAATCAGAAAAAAATACCCTTGGTTTTTTTACAGGATGTTACAGGGTTTATGGTGGGTAGTAAGAGTGAACATGGCGGTATTATAAAAGATGGTGCAAAGATGGTGAACGCAGTGAGTAACTCTGTCGTTCCCAAGTTTACCATCGTAATCGGTAATAGTTATGGCGCTGGTAATTATGCAATGTGCGGTAAAGCTTACGACCCTAGGCTAATAGTAGCTTGGCCAAGTGCGGAGCTTGCCGTCATGAGCGGTAATTCTGCTGCAAAAGTACTGCTACAGATAGAAACCGCTTCACTTAAAAAGAAAGGTGAAACAATTACAAAAGAGAAGGAAAAAGAACTTTTTGACAAAATAAAACAACGTTACGATAATCAGGTTTCACCCTATTATGCGGCCGCTAGATTATGGACAGATGCCGTAATCGACCCTTTGGATACCCGTAAATGGATATCTATGGGTATTGAAGCGGCAAATCATGCGCCAATTGAAAAGCCTTTTAATATGGGGGTGTTGCAGGTATAGGAACAGATTAATCTACTATTGGGAATCTTCTAGTTTCAAAATAGCATTTGCAAATTGATCGTCACTTACTCGCAAAAACATCGTTTTGTAACCTTTTTTAGAGAATAAAATGATATCCTTTTTCTCTGCTTCGATAACGTACCTACCACTTTCATCGGTCTCTACGATTTCTTTAGTTCGCTCGTTTTGAACCGTTACATCAGCTATCATTTTGCCACGAAAAATAGCAAAACCTGAGAGTGTTGATTTTTTTGCTCGTACGCGCTGTACTTTCATCTCGTATCTTTTCGCCTTCTTTTGTGTAACATACGGAGATGTTTCCAAATAATAAGCCATGTGCAAATCGCTAAGAAACTCCCATTCACTTTGGCTAGCATATTTTCTAAAAGAAGCCCCTTCACTACCCGATGCGGCAAGCACTAAGCCTAGTTTTTCATCGCCATAAACTTGTAACAATTCTAAGGAAATAAAAAAGTCATTATCTACGTAGAGGTCGAAAGGTTTTAAATCTATTTTGATAATGTTTTTACCAGTGGGAATTGTGTGTAGTATATTTTTTTGACTTTTATTTAAATTGGTACCGGGCCCATCAAGTAGACCACCACCTATATCATAAATATTAACTCGGATCAATACACTATCCGACGGATTCTCCCAAACCTCAAACTCCAAACTATTGAGCTGTCGTTTTCCATTACGTGCATTAACTTTGGTAGCCAACTCACCTCCAAGGGCTACGTTTTTACTCCAATACCCAAAGTTACGCTCTCCATAATTACGATAGCCTAAAAATTCCGAAATGGGAACCAAAGCATCACTTGAAAGAACGACCTCTTCCAATATAATATCGGAAGGTTGCATTAAAATCTTAGGGAAATCTTCCTCTCCAATGCTAATTTGACCAACGGGAATCCTAATCGTTTCGTAGCCCAAAGAAGATATTTGAATTATATCCGTGCCTTCAAACTTTGAGGTGTCAATAGCCAAGCAAAAAATACCTTCTTCATCAGTTACCGTACCTACGGCCTTACCAACAATACCAATATTTACATAGGGTAATGGCTCTTGCGTTATAGCATCTAAAATTTGGCCGTTATAATCTATTTCCGCAAATGAAACATAACAACATAAAAGCACTATAAAGGAAACCAGTTTATTCATATTATTACTTTGTATTCTAATTTTAAACTACCGACTTTATAAAAGTCTTGCCGATGTACATTTTCAAGGCTAGTTTTGAACAATATAACCTTCTTCTTATGCGCCCACGTCTATTAAGTCTACTGTGCACAACCTTAGGTAGGGTAGGCACTAATTCGAATTAACCAAGAGATCATTCTTTCGTACCTTAACCAATTCCTGTACTTTACCTTTAATTGAAAGTCTGTGTAAAAAAGTCTCTATTCGCTCCGAGGGCAACCCATAATTATATTGTACGGTAGTGCTAAGATAGGTGGGTTTGATGCGTCCGTTACCTAGGTAATTTACATTTACCTGCCATATACCGTTTTCTGCATTTTTAGGAATAAAATACTCTTTTCCTGTGGCAATTTGTGGAAAATTAGTATACCTCCTTTCTTCCTCATCCATGGAATTATCCCAAGCAAAAAAGTTCTTTGATGGATCTACAAATTGAAAAATAAAAGCCGTTTGGTCATCATTCCACTCCATTGTAATTCTTGTGTCTCCCTTGTTCTTAGTACCTCTATCCTTTGCATTAGGTTCATTACTGATTTTTTTTGCCAATGCTTCAAATTCCGAGATAAATATATCATGTGATGCCCCTAGCTCTGGTGTTAAAAGTTTTTCATTAACAAGACGGTTATACCTTTCAATAATTCTCAGTGCCTTGCTGTCTTCTTTTGTTTTTATAAATATTTGTGCTAGATCAAGATAAGCCTGTGGGGAATGCGGCCAATTTCTCAAGACGTCAACGTATACTTTTCGAGATGCTTCCAAATCACCGTAATGCTCTAAGATAAGACCTACAGCGCGTGATAACTCTATCCTGTTCTTCTCAAGAATTTTAGAATTATTAATGATTTCACTGTGCAATTGTTTATTCGCATGCTTATCCAAAAAATAATTCACAGCATCCAAAACAAAATAAGAACTAGATTGATATACTTTTTTATACTTCCAATAAATAGCCGCTGCTTCTTCAAAATTAGGGGCATCGTAAAGCTCATTTAAATAGGTTGGCCAGTTACCTTTTTCTTGTGAATGCGGTATGGTTTTTACGTCATATATTTCCTTGGCGTCCTCTTTGGCGCGAAACGCCAAATGCTCTTTAGTTGGTGACGTATTCGCAGTTTTTGAATTGATAATAAATACACCACCTTTTCCGAGCGTACCATATACGGCAAGACCACCGAGGCTTGGTAAACGAGCGATTCTTTTAATATTGTTGATATCCAAAAAAAGTGGTGGATCTGTATAAACAATTCCGTCTACATCATATGCTGCTTCGGTTGGATGTTGTAACGAATTAGAACCCCTCATGTAGATAACAGCTGTCTCGTCAAAAGGGGAAGTTTTTAAATTAGGACTACCCTTTGGTGAAATAGTAACGCCCGCAAACATACCTTGTAATACGGCCAGTATATTAATAGCCGAAGTATTTATTTCATCACCTTCCCGTATTTCAAGGGAAACACCAGAAGTTTTTTTATCCAAAAGCTGAAATTTATTCTTTAAAATGTCCTTTTCAATATTATAGGCATCAAATAAGGCTTTCTGGGACCGAACGCGATAGATATTCATTTCAACAGTTACAGCATCAAGCTCATTAATTTTTTCTTGCAAAACAACATTATGCGAAGTTGAAATGTCACTCACTTTAAAAACTTGATTCTCTTTACCCTGAAATGAATAAATTAATTTATCGGTGTAAAAAGCAGTTAGTTCATAATATCCATCGCTATTGGTTATGGTACCTACCGCTGAGTTTTTTATGGAAATATTCACGTTTTCTACGGGTCGCGCACCATCGGTAACATAGCCCTTAATTTCCAATTCTTGTTGTGATAGGATTAAAAAAGGAATGAAAAGGAAAAAGAAAGTCGGCTTGATTTTCATGTCACTAAGAAATAATAATTGTTAACAACCTATGCTTTAGTATTCAGCTTGCTACTTTCGCTAGTTCTTATTCCGTAATACCGTTTTCATCTGTTTTTGTGCCGTTCCCATCTGCAACCGAACTAATATGTACATTCGAAAGCGAAACTAAACTGATGGATACCAAACCGTTAATTGTCAACTCTTTGAGTTGACTAGATACTACGTATACCATAAAAATGGAAATAAATTAGCAAATAGTATTTTTCACAGCACTAACTTATAAAGACCCAAAAAAATAAGCCGAAGGTTAGCATTAATTTTAATTAATTACCTAGAAACAACTTTTGAAGCTACTTGTAGGGTAAATAACTGCTGGTTCACATTCTTTAGAGATAGTTTAAAGGTACTTACCTCTTTCCGCTGCAAAGGCGTACCATAATTACTGTAAATTGTGGCCTTCAGGTAAGACGGTGTTAGACTTTTATTCCCTAAGTAGTTTACATTCACTTTCCAAGTGCCCGGCAACGCTCCATCTACAAGGTATTCCTTTACGTTATAACCGAAATCCTTTTCGCGTTCGATCAAATCTGCATTGTCAAATATACTATGCTTCCATTTTAAATACTGGTTCTCGGGATTCACGAACTGTAGGTCGAACTCGGTCTCCCCATCGTTCCACTCGAATACCAAGCGCGTTCCTTCAAACTCCTCTTCTGCCACAAACAGCTTGTTCGCCTTTCTACCATCAACAAGTTTATCCTTGTGGAGCATTAAGAGGTTGTTGAACTCTCGTTCCATTATGGGGCCAAAACCAAGCGTGTCCTGCTCTAAAAACCCTTGGTCGATGAGGTACTCATAGCGTGCATACAAGGATGCGGCCTGTTTGGGCTCGTCCAGGTTTCGGTAACTGTTGGCCATGTCAAAATAGCTTTGAACGTAGTTTGGCCTTAAGATGAATACTTCTTTGTAGACATCGTTGGCCTTATCAAAACGTTGTTGTGATTCATAAATATAGGCCAATGCCTTCATCAGAACAGGGTTCGTCGTGTAAGGCCCAAAATACGCCTCTATGATACCATCGGCATATACCATATCTTTCTGTGTTTCCGAAAAGTATGAGTAGGCATCCAATAAAAAGTAAGGAGAATTGGAATAGGTAGCACGGTGCTTTTCAAATATGGCCTTCGCATTCTCAAAGGAATCACTGTTCATCAAATCTTTTAAATATGAAGGGGCATTTTTCGCTACTTCTTCCCTATTAAGTTCGGTACCATCGGCATAGTTATTCTTTAAACGGGCTCGATCAACAAATTGGTCGCTCTTCGGGTTACCGCCGATGGTATTTATAACAACTACGCCTCCACTTCCAAAAGCACCGTAGGGTGCGGTGGTAGCCAAATTAGACAATATCGCGATACGCTTTATCCGGTTGACATCCAACCAAACTGGCGTATCCTCAAAGATTTGACCATCAATATCGAAAACGGCCGGCAAGGCATTAATTATACTATTACCAGGCCTAATTTGCACCTGACCACCAATTTGTAAACGCTGATTAGTTACATCCCCAATACCGGGTGTATTGCCACCAGTGGTGCATGAACCTGTTACACGGACACCTGGAAAGCGGTTACGCAACAAATCCAATATGCAAATGGAAATCGGGTTGATTTCATCTTCTGTCAAAATCCTAACATTCCCAGCCGCCCGGTCGGCATCCAGATAGCCCCATGCCGTTCTGATTATATTTTTATTGACAGTATAGTCCTCTTTCATATCGTTTTGCGATCGGCGCTTACTCGCTTGGATAACTACCTCATCGAGTTCGGTGACGTCAGGTATTAATACGGGGTTCAAAATACGCGTGACGTCCTCTACCTTGATCTTAACCGTTTTTAGACCTATATAGGAGTATACAAGAACATCTCCGGTTTCAACATCTATTGTATATTTACCTTGAGTATCCGAAGTGGTTACCGCACTTTTTCCATCTATTTGAACCTTTACATTTTCAATAGGGTTTTTCCCATCGGTCAAGGTCCCTCTTATGATTCTGAGACCATCTTGCGCGACCATACCAAATGGTAATAACATCATCAAAATAAATTTCTTCATAGCTCTCATGGTTTTTAAATTGAACATTTATGTTTTTTTGGTGCTCCTGAATTCCAGATCGCTAATTACCTAGAAACCACTTTCGAAGCCACTTGTAAGGTAAATAACTGCTGGTTCACATTCTTTAGTGATAGCTTAAAGGTCTTTACCTCTTTCCGCTGCAAGGCCGTACCATAGTTGCTGTAAATGGTGGCCTTTAAATAAGACGGTGTTAGACTTTTATTCCCTAGGTAATTCACATTCACTTTCCAAGTGCCCGGCAACGCGCCATCTACTAGGTATTCTGTTACGTTATAACCAAAATCCTTTTCGCGTGCTACTACCGCTGCATTATCGGATAGATTATGCTTCCAAGTATAATATTGCCCCTCCGGGTTCACGAATTGCAAATCAAAATCCGCCTCCCCATCATTCCACTCGAACACCAAGCGTGTTCCTTCAAAATCCTCTTTTGCCACAAACAGATTTTTCGTTTTTCTACCATCGACAAGTTTATCCTTATGGAGCATTAAAAGGTTGTTGAATTCACGTTCCATTATGGGGCCAAAACCAAGCGTATCTTGCTCTAAAAATCCTTCATCGATAAGATATTCGTACCGAGCGTAAAGGGATGCAGCCTGTTTGGGTTCGTCCGAGTTGCGGTAACTATTGGCCATATCAAAATAGCTTTGAATATAATTGGGTCTAAGTATGAACACTTCCTTATAGACATCGTTCGCCTTATCAAAACGTTGCTGTGATTCATAAGTGTATGCCAAACCCTTCATCAGAACAGGGTTCGTCGTGTACGGACCAAAATACTCGTCTATGATTCCATCGGCATATTCCATTTCTTTCCGTGTTTCCGAAAAGTATGTATAGGCATCCAATAAAAAGTAAGGAGAATTAGAATAGGTAGCACGGTGCTTTTCAAATATGGCCTTCGCATTCTCAAAGGAATCACTGTTCATCAAATCTTTTAAATATGAAGGGGCATTTTTCGCTACTTCTTCCCTATTAAGTTCGGTACCATCGGCATAGTTATTCTTTAAACGGGCTCGATCAACAAATTGATTTATTCTTGAATTTCCATTAAAAGTATTAATCACTACGACTCCACCAAAACCTAAACTACCATAGCGTGCTGTCATCGCTAAATTATTAAATATGGCCAATCTCTTAATATTATTTACATCCAACCACATGGGAGTATCTGTAAATATTTGACCATCAATGTCAAAAATAGCCGGTCTGTTATTTGCTATTGAATTAGCCCCCCTTATAAAAACAGCGCCACCAGCACCGTTAAAGCAATCGCCTCTAACCGTTACCCCAGGGAATCTATTCTGTAATAAATTTAACATACAAAGGGAAATAGGATTAATCTGGTCTTCGTTCAGCATTCTTACCTGACCGGCAGCCCGAGCACCATCAATATAGCCGTACGCCGTTTTGATAATATTTTTATTGACAACGTAATCTTCTTC
>CBDUKC010000005.1:0-31795 GCA_965367705.1 uncultured Maribacter sp.
GGTTCAATAACCGAAAATATCACCTTGGAAGCAAGCAAAGAATATATTATAAATGGCGCTACCATAGTGGCATCTGGAGCTGTTTTAACCATAGAGCCTGGAACCATAATAAAGGCAGAAGCTGGACCGAACGTTTATCTTGCTGTAGAGCAAGGTGCTCAAATTATCGCCAATGGAACTTCTTCAAACCCTATCATATTTACATCTAACTCCACTACACCATCCGCAGGCGATTGGGGCGGAATAATACTTTTAGGTAAGGCACCTGTAAACTCTGTAACCGGAACCTCAACGGCAACGTCTGAGATAGGAAATTTACCATACGGAGGAAATATTTCAGATGATAATTCAGGTGTTTTACGCTATGTTCGTGTCCAATATTCCGGTGGTGCAGCCGATGGGCAATCAGAAAATAATGGCTTTTCTTTCTACGGTGTAGGTAGTGGGACTACCATTGAGTATATTCAGGCTTTTGAAGGTGCAGATGACGGTGTAGAATTTTTTGGAGGAACGGTGAATGCTAGTTTTCTAGTGGTTGTTAACGCAGAAGATGATTCTATAGACTGGACAGAGGGCTATAACGGTACAATTACAGATGCTTACATTTTACAAGGAAACGGAATCGGGGACGAAGCGTTCGAGTGTGATGGCTTTAATACTGATTTCAGCAATGCATCCGGAGCTTTTTCCAATCCTACTGTAACGAATGTAACCATAGTAAGTGAAAGTGGTGCTAACGATAGTACAAGAGGATTTTTATTGAGAGCTGGTACACAGGGTACATTTTCCAATATTCTTATTATTGGCAAAAATACGGGGATATCTGTAGATGATGACGAAGCTTCTACTCCTACATCAAATGGTATTTTAGATGGCACTCTAACTTTTACAGATGTGACATTTACCGATGTTATATCAAATACTTCTATAGACGGTAACGCAACGGAAGCAGACCTCGTAACAGGTATAGGCAACGGAACAGGAACGAATATTTCTTCTTGGGGAGCAGGTTGGACAGCAGGTATCAACTAAAAAACAGCTCTAAAATTGATAAAAAACCCACAAAAAGTGGGTTTTTTTGCGTTTCATCGAAAAAAAACAATAAAGAATAGTCTAGTTTTATAATAGGCCATTAGATTTCCTATCTTTGTGGCATAGCATTTGTAATCAGCTATATATGAAGCAAATCTACTTTATACTTTGTTTTCTTTTTATTTCCTTCAGCTATGGGCAAAGCACCCAGGGCAATGGGGATATAGCTAATTTTACCATGTATCCAAACCCGGTTACTACTGGTAAAGTATATATTTCTACCGCTAACAATGATGCTAAAGAAATTCTAATTTACGATGTACTTGGCACCTTGGTTCTAAAGACTACCATTTTTGGTAAAGAGTTACATGTTGGAGATCTCGATGCAGGTGTGTATGTTTTACGAGTTTTTGAAAAAGGCAAGGTTGCTACTCGAAAGCTGATTATCAAATAAGTTACTCGCTTTACCTCATCCTTTCGTTATTTTCTCATCGACCATCGGTAAAAAAAATCGATGAAAAACAGAGCGTATCGTGTTGACCTACAAAAAACTAGCTTTCACAACATTTTCAGTCAAACCCTAACCGCCTGATGTATCTTTACTGTGTTGATCCCAAATCAATACAACATGAAAAAAATCTACTTTATCCTACTTTTAGGATTTTCACTAATTGTCTATAGCCAAGATGACGCATTACTGGCGCATAACATAACTACAGAAATATCTGGTTTTAAGCTGTATCCAAATCCCGCGACTGCAGATATTGTTTATGTTACCACTGAGCAAAATGCCATGAAGGAAATACGGATTTTTGATGTATTTGGCGAACTGGTTCTTACAGACAGGATTTCTATTAAGACTTTAGATATTTCTCGTCTTTCTCCAGGAGTGTACATGGTTCAAGTGATAGAAAAAGAGAAGTCCATTAACCGTAAACTTGTGGTACGATAATTCTCAACTTCTGCATAGCACAACAATTACTTTGATTTTCACAAGGTTTCATTACACATCCTGTAATCAACTTATAATCTCGAGTTAACTTTCTGTATTGGTTTATTTCATTTTTGTAGGGGTTCAGTACCTTTACCAATATGGCAAACGAATTTCATAACAAACATCTGTTTCAAATAGATAATGAAGCAGAATTCTTGGCAATTGCCTTGGATACATTTCGATTGCAATATGACCAAAACAAGGTATACCAAACCTTCTGCAAACATCTTAAAGTAACTCCGAAGCAGGTCCAACGGCTTAAGGACATACCATTTTTACCCATTCATTTTTTTAAGGAAAAACATCTGTTGAGTACAACGGATGCTCCTGCAGCTATTTTTACAAGTAGCGGAACCACGGGAAGTACTACCAGTAAACATCTTGTGACGGATATTAGCTTGTACGAGGAGAGTTATCTCACCGCTTTTGAACAGTTTTATGCTGAACCTTCTTCCTTTTGTATTCTCGCCTTATTACCATCCTATTTGGAACGCGAAGGCTCTTCGCTAATCTACATGGTAAACGACCTTATCAACAAATCGGGACATCCAAAAAGTGGATTTTTCCTAGATGATTTTAATCGATTAAAAGAACATCTAATTGCACTGGAATCAGCTGGAACGAAAACACTTTTGATTGGTGTTTCCTTTGCATTGCTAGATTTTTGTGAGCATTACCCAATCCAATTAAAAAATACAATTGTGATGGAAACCGGAGGGATGAAAGGCCGTCGAAAAGAACTTATACGCGAAGAATTGCACGAACTACTCAAAAAAGGATTTGGCGTTGATCAAATACATTCGGAATATGGAATGACTGAACTACTATCACAAGCCTACTCGAAGGGTAATGGTGTGTTTAATTGTCCTGCATGGATGAAGGTATTAGTGCGCGACACCGAAGATCCACTTACTTATTTGACCAATGGAAAATCTGGCGGTATTAATGTTGTCGATTTAGCGAATAGAAATTCCTGCTCCTTTATAGCCACACAAGATTTGGGCAAAAAATATGATGATGATAGTTTTGAAATTTTAGGAAGGTTTGATGATTCCGATATTCGAGGCTGTAATTTAATGGTGCTTTAATCCTCTACAAGAACATAATCCAATCCTAGACCATCACAGGCCATCAAAGTATTGGAAAACTCCGTAGCAGATCTGTATATTAAGACTTCCTTTTGGTTACCAGAGCAATTTCCAATTAATTCTAGACCCTCCGTATATGTAAGCTCTAAATAATCCTCGTCGTCATTTTCATATTCCGTTACTTCGAAAGTTCCGGTTGCTTTTGAAACGACACCTGTCCTTGTCCGTATTTTTTGAAAAGTGCCGTCCGGGGTGAACACATAGTATTCCTGCCATTCCATATCGGCCCCTATTGTTGTAGAATTCACCATACTTCCTGTCATACGCGCCAATTCCCACTTTTGATCTACAAATTGTAGTTCGGTATCCTCAACTTGGGAATTATCTGGCTCTGTACAGGAGTACAATAAAAAAATTACCCCCATAAATACGTATAACTTGTTCATCCTAAAAAATGTATTCAGTTTACTAATAATAGGATGCCAATACTATATAATGGTTGCGTTCAACCCATGTAAAGTTTATTAGGAAACCGGTACACAGAATTACTTAACTACCAATACGTAATAATTTTTTTTACCACGTTGTAGTAATACAAATTTCCCATTAATTAAGTCGTCTTTGGTAATTGTATACGCCTCGGTTACTTTTTCCTTGTTGACCGAAATCGAGTTTTGTTTCAATTCCCGACGTGCTTCTCCGTTGGAAGCCAAAAATCCGGTTTGCGCGGCAAGAGCAGCTATCATGTCCAAGCCACCTTCTAATGCTGCGCTAGAAATCTCTGCTTGTGGAACACCATCAAAAACATCTAAAAAGGTTTTCTCGTCCAAGCCCTTAACATCGGTTCCTGTAGATTTTCCAAATAAGATGGCACTTGCTTTTACCGCATTGTCCAAATCTACTTGAGAATGCACCATTACCGTAATTTCCTCTGCTAAGCGATTCTGCAATATCCTTTTATGCGGAGCTTCTGCATGCTGCGCTATCAATGCATGTATTTCTTCTTTACCGATAAACGTAAAAATCTTAATGTATTTCTCCGCATCTTCATCGGAAGTATTTAACCAATATTGATAAAAACGGTATGGCGACGTTCTATTTGCATCTAGCCAAATATTACCACCTTCGGTCTTACCGAACTTTGTTCCATCAGCTTTTGTAATTAAAGGACAGGTAAGGGCAAAACCTTTACCACCACCAATTCGCCTTATTAATTCCGTTCCTGTGGTGATATTTCCCCATTGATCACTGCCCCCCATTTGCAAGGTGCAATTGTGTTCCCTGTATAAATGTAAAAAATCATACCCTTGTACTAGTTGATAGGTAAACTCTGTAAAGGACATTCCCTCTTTCGCTTCAGACGATAATCGTTTCTTAACTGAATCCTTTGCCATCATGTAGTTTACGGTAATGTGCTTACCAACATCCCTGATAAAATCCAGAAAAGAGATTTCTTTCATCCAATCGTAGTTATTAACTAAGATTGCAGCGTTTTTAGCATCACTTTCAAAATCCAAAAACCGTGATAATTGCTCTTTTAATGCTTCTTGATTATGCCTAAGTGTTTTCTCATCCAAAAGATTTCTTTCCGCAGACTTCCCAGAGGGATCACCAATCATTCCTGTGGCTCCGCCAATAAGCGCATATGGTTTGTGGCCCGCCAATTGAAAATGACGTAACAACATTACACCGACCAGATGACCAATATGCAAAGAATCCGCAGTAGGGTCTATGCCCAGATAGGCAGATTGCATTTCTTTCAGCAGATGTTCTTCCGTACCGGGCATGGCATCATGTAACATTCCTCTCCATTCCAGTTCCTTGACAAAATTTGAAGTCATTCTCTATTTTTATTAATTCTAGTGCAAATATAAAAGGAAATCCCTAGGCTATCTACCTGAAATTATAAGGAATTTATTTACCTGTATTCGCTAACTTTGAATTATGATTTTAGTAACTGGAGGTACAGGATTGGTTGGCTCACATCTTTTATTAGAATTGGCAAAATCCAACACACAGGTTAGAGCAATTTACAGGACAGCTTCCAAACTAGAAACAGTTAAAAAAATATTCTCCTACTACACCCCTTCTGCCCAAACACTATTTGATAAAATCGATTGGGTGAAAGCAGATATTCTTGATATTCCCGCAATGGAAATTGCTTTTGACGGTATTGAATATGTCTACCATGCAGCAGCGCTAATTTCGTTTGACCCTAATGATTTTGACACATTGCAAAAAGTAAATGTAGAGGGTACGGCAAACATCATAAACCTATGTACAGCATTTGAAGTACAGAAACTGTGCTATGTAAGTACTATTGGTACAATTGGCAAAAGCCTTCCCAACCAAAAAGCTACCGAAAATAACGAATGGACAGACCAGAATACCAACGCATATGCATTAACCAAATTTGCTGCCGAAATAGAAGTATGGAGAGGTTCACAAGAGAACTTAAAGGTGGTAATTATAAATCCAGGGGTTATTTTAGGTCCTAGTTTTTGGGAAACAGGCAGTGGTAAATTATTTAAAACCGCGAACAAAGGCTATCGCTATTGCCCACCAGGAGGAACGGGGTTTATTACTGTAACCGATGTGGTTAAAACAATGACGGGTTTGATGAAATCCAATATTCACGGAGAACGCTTCATCCTGGTTTCCAAAAATCTTAGTTTCAAGGATATTCTAACAAGAATTACAAAAGCCATGAACAAAAAACCCCCAACCAAGGTTTTACGAATTTGGCAGTTACACATTCTCAGATACCTTGACTTATTTAGCCACCTACTAACAGGAAACGAACGCAGAATTACAAAAAATACGATATATTCTCTTCAAAATCCAGAGATCTACAACAGTGATAAAATCAAAACCATGTTAACATGTGAATTTCAAAATTTAGATGAGACCATTAATTTCTGTGCAAATCTCTTCAACGCTGATCACTAGAAATTTTTATTGGAATTTCTTTAATACTATCGTTCCTTTTGCGCGTCTTCTTCTGCTCTATTAATTTAAGGCTATCATTTATTTTCTTTTTTTCATCCATAATCTCCTTTTTTTCTGTTAGTGAAGCCTCAATCTCTTCATACATACTAACATATTCTACTGGAATAGAGGCGTAATATCTGTCACTTTCCACAAAAATAGTTGAATCAATATCATATTTTTCAAACAGATGTTGTGTCGGTTCTATGCCATTTTTCTTTAGCACAAGAATATTGGCCTTGTGTTCTCTTGCTCCGTTTAAAATGGCCATCTCTTCTAATATGGCTATCATTTTATCCCGTGGAATTAGATTGTCCGGTTTTTCAATTAGCTTCTCCACACAGGAGACTAAGGAGAATACAACCAATATGATACTTATAAATTTTTTCATGATCTGTTAAACGTAAGTCTCTTTGCATTCCGTTCTTTGGAAAATACACCATTTTCATAGGCTAAATGTCCATTTACGAAGGTATGCGTAACGGAAGCTTTAAACTCTTGTTCTTCAAAAGGAGACCAACCGCACTTGTATGCAATATTCTCCTTCGTTACCCTCCATGGACTTTGAAGGTCAACTATGGCAAGATCTGCGTAATATCCTTCCCGTATATAACCCCTGTTCTTTATTTGAAATAATATTGATGGGTTATGGCACATCTTTTGGACCATTTTTTCCAAGCTTATTTTCCCTTCCAAATGCTTTTCTAACATGGCAGGTAAAGCATGCTGTACCAAAGGACCGCCACTAGGTGCTTTGGTATATACATTATCCTTTTCGGAGATAGTATGCGGTGCATGGTCCGTAGCAACAATATCTATTCTATCGTCTAAGAGCGCCTCCCAAAGAGCATCGCGATCTTGAGCCGATTTCACGGCTGGATTCCATTTTATTAATGTACCCTTTTGTTTATAGTCTTGGTCTGAAAACCATAAATGATGTAAACACACCTCAGCGGTAATTTTTTTCTCGGCCAACGGAATATCGTTTCGAAACAAACTCATCTCCTTGGCGGTGGACAAATGAAACACATGGAGCCTTGCTCCGGTCTTTTTTGCAAGTGCAATGGCACGTGATGAAGATAAATAGCATGCTTCCTCACTTCTAATTAGAGGATGGCATTCAATTGGTATATCATCTCCGTATTTTTCTTTGTAATGCGCTAAATTCCTTCTAATCGTAGTTTCGTCCTCACAGTGTGCTGATATAACCATTTCTGTACTGCTAAAAATATTCTCTAGCACCTTTTCATCATCTACCAACATATTACCCGTAGATGACCCTAAGAACAATTTTATACCGGAGCAAGAGTTTTTATCCAGTCGCTTTAGTTCTTCCAAGTTATCGTTAGTTCCTCCAAAAGGGAAAGAATAATTTGCAAAAGAACTTTGACTAGCGGTGGTGAACTTTTGCTCCAACTTTTCTATCGTGGTGGCTTGGGGAATAGTATTTGGCTGTTCCATAAACGTAGTAATCCCTCCCCCAACAGCGGCCCTACTTTCCGTAGCTATCGTTCCTTTGTGTGTTAGACCTGGCTCCCTAAAATGTACCTGATCGTCAATGATTCCAGGTAAAATATATTTTCCGGCTACATCAATTACCTTAGCATGCCTATCAGAAATAGAAGCTGCAATTTTCACGATTTGCTCCCCTTCTAATAAGATATCTAATTCTTGTATCTTGCCTTCGTTGACAACCTTTCCATTTTTTAAAATTGTTTTAGCCATAATTAAAACTTATTTCGTTGAAACAGACTTTTTATTTTCATAGAAAGAACACCCCAAATAGCTTCGGTAATAATAGAAGAACTCATTTTGGATTTACCTCTTACCCTATCTCTAAAAATAATTGAAATCTCCTGTATATTAAAATTCTTTAAATACGCTCTAAATTTCATTTCGATTTGAAAAGCATAGCCTACAAAACGTACGGAGTCTAAATTAATAGACTCTAAAACAGCTCTTTTGTAACATACAAAACCGGCTGTAGGATCATGAACACGCATACCAGTAATCATTTTTACGTAAAATGATGCTCCATAAGATAGCAAGACCCTGTACAAAGGCCAATCTACTACGTTTACACCTTGTTTATATCTTGAGCCAACAGCTACATCTGCTCCATTCTCGCATGATTTAAGCAGGCGCAGCAAATCTGTTGGGTTATGCGAAAAATCGGCATCCATTTCAAAAATATAATCATACTTTCTTGCAATACACCATTTGAAGCCATGTATATATGCAGTACCTAGTCCTGATTTCCCCATCCTCGTTTCCAAAAAAAGTATCTCTGGGAACTCTTTCTGTAGCTTGGCAACACATGCTCCTGTACCATCGGGCGAATTATCATCTACGATAAGAACATGGAAATCTTTGGGCAACTCAAAAACGGCTCTTATTATGGCCTCAACATTTTCAATTTCGTTATAGGTTGGAATAATTACGATACCAGCAGCCATAAAAAGAGTACAGTGTTTTTACAAAAGTACTATTTTAATAACGGCAGAAAAACGCACAGCATCGCTTTATGATTAATTTAGAAAATGAGTACCGTTCAGAATTTGTAATTTTGTCCTAAGTAAAACTTACCATGTTAAAGGAAATACCCAAGCAGTTTTATTACTTTCTAGCCGTTCTTCTAGCCCTAAACCTAGTTCAATCCTTCTTTACGGAACTTATTTATGACGAAGCGTATTACTGGTATTATAGTCAGGAAATGGCCTGGGGATATTTTGACCATCCGCCAATGGTGGCACTCCTTATAAAAATAAGTAGTCTATTCTTTAATGGTGAACTCGGTGTCCGTTTTATGAGTTGCATTTTGGCTGTTGCTAATGTTCTTGTGCTTTGGTTGCTGATTGATCATCCAAAAAAGAATAGCTTTATACCTCAGTTTTTTGTTTTGGTGTTTTCGATGACCTTGTTGAATGCATACGGCTTCCTGACCTTACCCGATACGCCCTTGTTGTTTTTTACTTCTTGTTTTTTATTGGTCTATAAAAATTTCATTGAAAAGCCATCTTTATATTTATCGGTTGTATTAGGAGTTGTAATGGCTTGTTTAATGTATAGTAAGTATCACGCGGTACTCGTTATTCTATTTGTTCTATTATCGAACCTAAAACTTGTTCGAAGCAAATACGCTTGGTTTGCCGTAATAATTGCCTTAGTATGCTATGCCCCACATTTTTACTGGCTTTACGAGCATGATTTTGTCTCTATAAATTATCATATTTCAGAGCGTCCAAATGGGGCGTATAGTTTTGAAAAATATACCGTAGGTTTCTTTGTGAACTTGGTGGCAATTTTTGGTCTTACATTTCCATTTATTTATCAAGCACTATACAAGACGAAAGCCAATAGTCTGTTTAACAAGGCGCTACTTTTTTTAACCTATGGCGTAATCCTTTTCTTCTTTATCTCCAGCTTCAATAGAAGAGTACAAACGCAATGGGTGATCATCATTTGCATTCCAATGACCTTAATAGTTTTTCAATATATGCTGAATAACACAAACAGTGCTAAATGGATATACCGTTTGGGGCTAGCAAATATTGTCATAATACTCTACCTACGCCTTGGTTTAGTACATCAACCCTTATTGTTCAACATATTTTACGAAACTCATGGAAACAAAGAATGGGTTAAGAAGGTAGCCCAAGAGGCTGGGGATACGCCTGTCGTTTTTGAAAACTCATATAGAAACGCACCTATGTATCAGTTTTACAGTGGACACACCTCTTTTTCATTGAACAATGTACAATACCGCAAAAACCAATATTCCATTGACAATTCGGAAGAAGCAGTCCGAAACAAGAACATCCTTTACCTAACCAAATATAGCAAGGAAGGTAGTTTTGAGTTTACCAAAATGACTGGTGGCAAATACTACGGCAACTATATCCCAAACTTTAAGTCTTACAGAAAGCTCGAATGTATATTGGATATGGACAAGGAAGCTATACATTTAGAAGAACCCCTTGAGTTTAAAGTATATAACCCCTACAGTTTTAAAATTCCGATTAATGAATTGAAATTCGGCATAGCCTATTTGGACAGGTATAAAAAAGTACAGCAGCTAAAGTCGTTAACTGTAGAAACGGCAAATAAAGAGACCAAAGAATTGCTACCTAGAGACACCACTTACTTTAAGATAAAAACACCATTGAATTCCGAAATTAAAGAAGTCGCCTATTTTAGGCTCGTTATTTCAGAAAACAATCTATATTTTGGCCTTAATGGCAAACCTATACCCATAGCCCAATGAATCCCATTTTAAGAACTCCAGAATCGTTGGATTGGATTACCCTGCTCATCTTTGGCAGTTTACTCTTTGTATTAATCGCAAAGCTTCTTTATTATGCGCGGTTTTTGAATTTTATGGTGTTACCGTTCAATAACAAATATATTTTCATGTATAATAAAAAAGAGCGCCTTCTCAATTGGTTTCATGTTCTTTTTACCATTTTTCAAGTTATTAATTCCTCATTATTTCTTTTCTTCGTCTATGAGAATTTTATACAGACCAATAGCCACCAATACACCTATGTTTATCCTTTAGTATTAATTGGTTTTTTTCTATTCATACTCGTAAAGACCGCCTTACAATTAACCAATGGGTTTATTTTTGGATCTCAATCCATTTTTAGTGAAATCGTCTTCAAAAAAACATCGTACTTAAACTACGGAGGTATTCTGTTTTTTCTAGCAAATATCTTACTTGCTTATGTTAATATTAGCCCTACTGTTGTGATTTTCACAGCTATATTCTTATTCTTAGGGATTAATATCATCGGTTGGATACTAGTGTTGAAGAATTATCAAAATTTCTTTGCAAATTACTTTTTCTATTTTATTTTGTACCTTTGCACTCTCGAAATTGCACCCTTAGTAATAATGGGAAGCCTTCTCAAATAGTGCACCATATGAAAGTAAAGACGATTTTAGTCTCTCAACCGGAGCCAAAAATGGAAAACTCTCCATATTCCAAACTAATAGACAAAGAGAAAATAAAGGTAGACTTCAGACCGTTTATCCATGTAGAGAGTGTTGATGCTAAAAGCGTACGACAACAAAAAATAGACCCCAAAGAGTTTACGGCAATTATTCTTACCAGTAGAAACGCAGTAGATCACTTTTTTAGAATTTCTGAAGAAATGCGCTTTAAGGTACCGGATAGCATGAAGTATTTCTGCCAGTCAGAAGCCGTTGCCTACTACTTACAAAAATATGTAGTTTACCGAAAACGTAAAATCTATGTAGGGAAAAGACAATTTTCAGAACTGGTACCTCTTATTAAAAAATATAAGGATGAAAAATTCCTTCTACCTTCATCGGATGCTTTGAAACTTGATGTGCCAGAAGCATTAGATGCGCTAGGTATTTCTTGGAAAAGAGGTGTTTTTTATAAAACTGTCATAAGTGATTTATCGGATTTAAGGAATGTGTACTACGACATATTGGTCTTTTTCAGTCCATCTGGAATAGAATCCCTATTACAGAATTTTCCAGATTTTGAACAAAACGAAACAAGAATTGCAGCATTTGGAAATTCTACTGTAGCAGCTGCCACTGGAGCAGGTCTTCGAATAGATATTAAAGCGCCAACTCCTGAAACACCATCCATGACCATGGCATTACAAAAATATATCACTAGCGTTAACAAATAGGAAACGCTACCATAAATACAGCACAAAAAAAACCGGTAAGACTACCGGTTTTTTTTGTGCCTTTTAAATTCCAATAGAATATATTCTCTTTTGCAAAAAAGGAACAAAAAGTTTATGTCCGTTGGATGTTCTTTAAAATCCGTAACGCTGTGGACCACCTCTTCGAATCTCTTCACTCGCATAGCTTTCGAACTTTTTAAAATTTTCCCTAAAGGCGTTCGCAAGTTTAAATGCCGTGGTGTAATACTTTTGGTCATCGTTCCAAGTAGTCCTAGGACTTAAAACATCTGTTGGGACACCTGGGCATTCCCTAGGCTGAGCCACACCAAAAACCGAATGTATATGGTACTTGTCATAGCAGTATAATCCAAGATCACCGTTTAGGGCGGCACTGATCATGGCTCTTGTATATTTCAATTTCATTCTTGTTCCTATTCCATAGGGTCCTCCTGTCCACCCTGTATTCACCAACCAAACCGCTACCCCGCTCTCCTTCATTTTCTTACTAAGCATATCTGCATACTTTGTTGGATGCAAAGGCATGAAAGGCGCACCAAAACAAGCAGAAAAGGAAGGCTGTGGTTCTACAACACCAGCCTCAGTACCCGCAACCTTCGCGGTGTAACCGGAGATAAAATGATATGCTGCTTGGCTAGGTGTAAGCTTTGAAATTGGAGGTAGTACACCAAAAGCATCTGCGGTTAAAAAGAAAATATTCTTGACATTCTCTCCGATAGAAGGTTCTCGTATATTATCAATATGATATATAGGATAACTAACTCGTGTGTTTTGTGTTATTGAGGTGTTAGCAAAATCAACATTATTGTTATTATCTAAAACAACATTTTCTAATATCGCACCAGGCTTTATAGCACCGTAAATTTCAGGTTCCTGCTCCTCTGATAAGTTAATGACTTTCGCATAACAACCCCCTTCAAAATTAAAAACGGTATTCTTATTGGTCCAACCATGCTCATCGTCACCTATCAGTTCTCTACTTGGGTCCGTTGACAACGTTGTCTTTCCTGTACCGGAAAGACCAAAGAATATGGCGGTATCACCGTTTTTCCCCACATTAGAAGAACAGTGCATGGGTAAGGTATCTTTATCTACTGGAAGAATGAAATTCAAAGCAGAAAATATACCTTTTTTAATTTCTCCGGTATAACCTGTACCGCCTATTAAGGCTATCTTTTTAGTAAAATTAAGAATTGCAAAATTATGTTGCCTAGTGCCATCCTCTAATGCATTAGCCATAAAGCCTGGAGCATTAATTACCGTCCATTCGGGTGTAAAGTTTTCCAACTCCTTCTCCGTAGGCCGTAAAAACATGTTGTAGGCAAACATATTGGACCAAGGATATTCGTTTATTACCCTAATATTCAATTTATACTGGGGATCAGCGCAGGCATAACTATCTCTAACGAATATTTTTTTATCGTTTAAATAGCTTATCACCTTTTTATGTAAAGCATCGAATTTATCTGCTGAAAAAGGAATGTTTATGTTTCCCCACCATACTTTATCTTCCGTGATACTATCTTTTACAATAAACCTATCCATAGGGGATCGTCCGGTGAATTCTCCAGTATTTACAGCCAAGGTGCCATTCGCAGTTTCCACGCCCATTTTGTTTTCTACCGTTATGGTCTGTAGTTCAGTAGGGCTTAGTTGGTAATGTATATTCTCGTGCGTAATACCATAATCTTTCAACGAAATCGTTTTCGTATTTTGGTCAGATGCAGTCATAAATTCAGAATTTTATTTATACAAAATTATTAAAATTATATCTTAAGCCTACTGATTTTAAGTTTTAATCAGCGGAATATCGGTTGAATTGTAGTTTCCTTACTCAAAGACAACACCTATTGAAAATAACGGCAACTATTTTACAAGAGTTTAAGTTTAAATCGAAAAATCAGCTATTATATTGTTATTTTAATAAAATTAAGTCTTTTTTTTGCGATTTTACTATTTTATTGTAGATCCTAAAAGCTATCGTATATGATCAAAATCATCTTATGGTTTTACAAAATTCCGCTATAGCGTGGACTAATAAATCTTCAGCATTTTTCATATTATAGGAAAGGGGTTTATCCCTATCCTGAATTTCGATTACATCTGTTATACCAATTTCTTTTAGGCTACTAACATTAACATCTAATTTTCCGCAAACAGCGATAACAGGAATGCCAAATCTTTTCCCAAGGTCTAATACCCCTTGCACTAATTTACCGCTAAGCGTTTGTGCATCTATTTTACCCTCACCAGTAAAAATAAAATCAAATGTCTCCGATTTCAAGACAGTTTCGATTCCCGATAGTTTAAGTATGAAATCGGTTCCATGTAAAAATTCTGCATCCAAAAAAGTTTTAAGTCCAAATGCGGTCCCGCCAGCTGCACCAGCTCCAGGAACTAAGGCGTTGTCTTTTTGTAATTGGCATGCTACCACTGAATGCAAATTTTGTAGGCCTTTATCCAAATTTACAATAGCATTGGAAGAAGCACCCTTTTGCTTGGCATAAATAAACGCAGCACCATCTGATCCAAACAAGGGATTAGTTACATCGTTTACTGCAAAAAAAGACACCTTATCTAAAAGTGAGGATACCTGGCTAGTGTCAATCTCCTTCACATGAATCAAATTTTTACCTATCGGTTCCAAGGCAACACCTTTATCATTTAAGAATATAAATCCTAATGCATGTGCAATCCCAATACCTCCATCATTGGTGGCACTACCGCCCAATCCTACATAAATATTACGAGCTCCTTTTTCAATAGCATCCTTAATCTGTAATCCCGTGCCGTAGGTAGACGTTTCCATGGGATTACGCTCTTTATTAGTAAGAAGCTCCATGCCAGATGCATTTGCGAGCTCTATATATGCAGCCGATTCTTCCTGATTATATAAATACGTGCATACCCTAGTCCTACCCAAAGGGTCTTCACCCACCGTTTGAACACCTATACATGGTCTATACAGTGCTATAGCATCTAAAAATCCGTCTCCACCGTCCGATGCTTTAATTACATGGAACGATGCCCTAGGCAGTACTTGTTCCACACCAAGCTGTATGGCATTAGCAACTTCCTCACTGGTAAGTGAGCCCTTAAACTTGTCTGGAATCAATAGAAATCTCATTTTTTCAACTGTTCAGGAAACGCATCTATGACAAGACCCCATAATTCTGGTAAAGCAAAGTAAACAAATAGAGTTACTGTAATAATAGATACCACGTTCATAAAGAATCCCTTACTGACCATATCAGGAATACGAAGATACCCTGAACCAAATACGACTGCATTTGGAGGCGTTGCAACGGGAAGCATAAATGCGCATGAGGCAGCGACGGCCGCACCCACCATCAAAACAAAGGGATGCACATCTATTGTTAATGCCATAGGCGCCAAAACAGGTAACAGCATTGCAGTGGTTGCAAGGTTAGAGGTGATCTCTGTTAAGAAATTCACCGCTGCTACAAGCACTAAAATTAGTAGTATAATCGGCAAACCAGAAAGTGCAGTCATTTGACTTCCAATCCAAACAGCGAGTCCACTTACCTCAAAACCCTTGGCCAAGGCCATTCCACCACCAAATAGCAAGATAATGCCCCAAGGCATCTTTACAGCCTCATCCCAATTAATTAGCTGTTCCCTTTTGTTCTTTGCCGGAATCAAAAACAAGACAATGGCAAAAAATATAGCGATAATAGTATCATCCAGTGCTGGTAAGAATTTCTGAAGTAGAAAGGAGCGAGATATCCAACAAAAGGCGGTTAAGGCAAAAACAAAAGCCACCATTTTTTCCTCATAGGATAAACTACCGAGATGACTCAGTTGTCGTTTAATCTCATTCTTTCCTCCTGGAAACTCTGTTTGCTTAAAACGAAAGGCATAGCGAGTTAAATATTTCCAACATATGAAAATTAATAAAATAGAAATAGGCAGTCCAAAAACAAACCATTGCATAAAAGTAATCTCATAACCATAGGTATCTAATACAACTCCTGCTAAGACTAAATTGGGAGGTGTGCCGATCAAGGTAGCTACGCCACCAATAGATGCGCTGTAGGCTATGGCCAACATTAATGCCTTTCCAAAGGTCTGATTTTCATCTTCAACCGTATCCGGGTTATCTCTTAGCTGTTTAATAATGGCCATCCCAATAGGCAACATCATTACAGAGGTGGCGGTATTGGATATCCACATGGATAAAAATGCCGTTGCTATCATAAAACCCAAAATAATCTTACGAACATCCGAACCAATAAAATTTATAATGTTCAATGCTATTCGTTTATGTAGATTCCATTTTTCAATAGCAATAGCAATAATAAAACCGCCCATATACAGGAATACATACTTATGCCCAAAAGATGCTGCGGCAGATGCTAAATCCAACCCACCCGATAAAGGAAAGAGCACCAAGGGTAAAAGCGCAGTAACGGCTATTGGTATTGCTTCGGTAATCCACCAAATAGCTATCCAAACCGTAGCGGCCAACACGGCGTTTGCCTCCTGACTGAGGCCTACAGGGTTAAAAAAAAATAGTATCAAAAAAAAGGATAGTGGCCCTAGTACTAGACCTATCAATTTTGTCCCGTTCATATAAACATAGCTATCGTTTACCAGTAGTTCCCTAAGATACTTTAAAAATGATATATAGGCTTATTTGGTCTTATATATCTGAAAGCCCAATATTCCCCATGCAGCAATCAATAAAGCTCCGCCAACAGGAGTTATGAATGCAATCGCCTTAAAATCAAAATCAAATAAACTATTAATTGCCAAAATATAAATTGAAAATGAAAATAGCACAAGCCCTGAGAGTACTAAATAAAAAATAATTCTTTTGGCACGTAGCGACACATTGGGTATAAGCCCCAACACAAACAATAAAAACGCATGGTACATCTGATAGCGCACCCCTGTTTCAAAACTTGTAACTGACTTAGTGTCTACTAATTTTTGTAATCCGTGTGCACCAAATGCACCCAACAGTACCGCCAAGAGACCTAATACGCATGCGGTTGTAAATATTGTTTTGTTCATAACTTAATTCTATTGATTTTTTATAAATGTAACAATTTGATACCTTAGTTTACCGTTGAGTAACAAAAGTAAACAATACCCATGTCGCGAAAAATTTTGGTTGTAGGTGCCGGTAAATCCACCTCATATTTATTAGATTATTTCTTGGATAAATCGGTAAGTGAATCATTGCATCTTACCATAGGGGATTTGAACCCTAACTCGATTTCATCAAAAATAACAGCACATCCTAACTGTACCGTACTTGTTTTAGATGTATTCAAAGACAAAGAACGTGCAGCTGCTATTGCAAATGCAGACATTGTCGTTTCCATGCTTCCTGCGAGATTTCATATAAAAGTTGCTGAGGATTGTATCAAATTCAAAAAACATCTAGTTACAGCCTCCTATGTGAGTCCTGAAATAATGGAACTGGACAAGGCCGCTAAGGAAAACGGACTAGTTTTTATGAATGAGATAGGTCTTGATCCAGGAATTGACCACATGAGTGCCATGCAAGTCATAGACCGTATTAGAGACAAGGGTGGCAAGATTCTACTTTTCGAATCCTTTACCGGTGGTTTGGTTGCACCAGAGTCAGACAATAACCTGTGGAACTATAAGTTTACTTGGAACCCTAGAAATGTAGTATTGGCAGGACAGGGCGGAACTGCAAAATTTATTCAAGAAGGAACATACAAATTCATCCCCTATCATAAATTATTCCGGAGGACAGAGTTTTTTGAAATAGAAGGCTATGGCCGTTTTGAAGGCTATGCCAACCGCGACTCCTTAAATTATAAGGAGGCATACGGATTACAAAATGCGCTTACTATTTATAGAGGCACCATGAGGAGGGTAGGATTTTCAAAAGCTTGGAACATGTTCGTTCAATTAGGCATGACAGATGATAGCTATACTGTTGAAGATTCAGAAAACATGACCTATCGCCAATTCGTAAACTTGTTTTTACCCTATTCGCCAACTGACTCGGTAGAACTTAAATTACGACACTACTTAAAAATAGACCAGGATGATATTATGTGGGACAAGCTAACTGAGCTAAACATTTTCGATACCAAAAAACGTGTTGGACTCAAAAATGCCAGTCCTGCTCAAATCCTGCAAAAAATCCTAGAGGATAGCTGGACTTTAGCCCCGGAAGACAAGGATATGATTGTGATGTACCATAAGTTTGGCTATGAAATAAATGGCAAAAAAGAACAAATTGATTCCAAAATGGTCGTGCTAGGTGAAGACAGGACCCATACGGCCATGGCCAAAACCGTTGGACTACCCGTTGCTATAGCTACCCTGCTCATCTTAAATAAAAAGATAATCAAACCAGGAGTACAGATTCCTATTTCAAAAGATGTATACACTCCCATCCTTAAAGAATTGGAAAACTATGGGATTAGCTTCAAGGAACATCATGTACCTTATTTAGGTTATAATCCGGATACCGTAGCGAGTTAAAACCTTATAGTTACTTTTTCTAAACTAACACTACAAGAGTAATTTATCTATTTTTGATTTCAAATTGATACATAAAAAATGAAATCATCCAGTCAAAATGTAAAAATAGACGGTATAGATAAGAAAATCCTAAGATTCCTTATGGAGGATGCTCGTAAACCTATACTAGAAATTGCGCGTAGCATTGGAATATCTGGGGCCGCCATACACCAAAGACTACGAAAATTAGAGGCCTCTGGCCTTTTGGCAGGGTCCAAATTTGTCATCAATCCTAAGGTAATGGGGTATACTACCATGGCCTATATCGGTATTTATTTAGATAAGGCCATGAGCAATCCCGTTGCAGTCAAACAATTGGAAAAAATACCTGAAGTTTTGGAATGCCACTATACAACGGGCAACTGGTCTATCCTTATTAAAATTTTGTGTAAGGATAACGAACACCTTATGCATGTGCTGAACAAAGAAATACAACAGATAGAAGGCGTTTCTAGAACAGAAACGTTTATTTCCCTTGCACAACAGATAGATCGGCAGATTTCGATTTAGATACTTCAGCCCACTTTTTAATCGTCCTCAACTATTCTACATCCACTTCGCATTGGTGCCTAAGATATGTGCGTAACTATTTATATGACTCCTAGGATAGTTGTGTCGCTATTCTTAACCTATCTGTTGTAATAACACCTTGACCTAACATCATTCCCTACCATTTTACGAGGAGGCTTTTAACAAACAAAAAAAGCCTGTTCAGCACACAACTGACAGGCTTTTACAAGTATTTTATAAATTTTTAGTCCCTACCACCAAACACCTGAAGACCCCAATAGACCAGTGTTGCCAAAGAACCAATAGCTGCTACAAGATAAGTCCTGGCCGCCCATTTCAACGCATCCTCCGAGCCTTTATATTCGGCTTGCGTAACTATATTTTTATTTTTTAACCACGCTAAAGCCCTATTACTTGCATCGTACTCTACCGGCAATGTTATAAAACTGAACAACGTAGCAAAACTCATCATGACCAAACCGGCAACAGCTACCCAATATCCAAAACCAATACCCGCAGCGGCACCTAATGCTAATCCTCCAAAAACCACCCATGTAGACATGCTAGAAGTAACGGATACAATAGGAACTAACTTAGACCGCATACCTAGCCATTCATAAGCTGTGGCGTGCTGCACGGCGTGGCCTACTTCGTGAGCAGCAACTGCTGCGGCTGATGCATTTCTTTGGTTGTAAACTCCTTCACTTAGGTTTACCGTTTTATTTTTTGGATTATAATGATCCGTCAACATTCCGGGTGTAGAAACGACTTTTACATCCCTGATACCATGATCATCCAACATTTTTTGGGCAATCTCCGCACCACTCATCCCATTCTGCAGGTGTACTTTTGAATAATGCTTGAACTTACTCTTAAGTCGGCTACTTACCAACCAGCTCACCAAAGCAATTGCACCTATCAATATATAATATCCCATCATAACGTTTCAACTTTTTAAATTCAAATTAAATATACTAAAGATTCCTCTTTATCTATGAAATCCTGAACATCCAAAGCAAAAACCCCGCCAAAACCTTTATATGCGATAAAGGGTCTGGAGAGGTCCAAAATACTGACAATATGTACTTTTAAGCTGGGACTTCTTCCCAACCAAAAGCTTCTATGATTTCTTGGTATACTACTTTACCAGAGATAATATTCAATCCTTTCCTAAGACTAGCATCCTTTTCACATGCAGTTTTCCAACCTAAGTTCGCCAAACGCAAGGCATAAGGCAGTGTCACGTTGGTCAATGCTACGGTAGATGTGTATGGAACCGCACCAGGCATATTTGCAACTGAATAATGCACCACGTCATCTATAATGTAAATGGGGTCTTCGTGGGTTGTAGGTTTTGTTGTTTCTACGCATCCACCCTGATCCACAGCCACATCTACGATCACCGTTCCAGGGCGCATCTCTTTTAGCATATCTCTTGTGATTAAATTTGGAGCCTTTTTACCTTTTAATAATACACCCCCAATAATAAGGTCATGTGTTTGTATATGTTTTCTGATGTTGTATTCATTGGAAAATTCAGTAACTACATGAGGCGGCATCACATCGTTTGCATATCTTAGTCTTTTCATATTGATATCCATAATGGTCACATGCGCACCTAAACCAGCTGCCATTTTAGCAGCCTGTATACCAACAACCCCTGCACCCAAAACCAATACCTTACCGGGAGCAACGCCGGGTACACCACCTAAGAGCACTCCTCGTCCTTTCACCGGTTTTTCCAAATACTTGGCTCCTTGCTGAATTGCCATCCTTCCTGCGACTTCAGACATAGGCGTTAATAAAGGTAAAGTACCTTCCTCGTCTTCTACCGTTTCATAAGCAATACATATTGCTTTCTGTCTTATCATGGCTTTTGTCAAGGGCTCACTGGAAGCAAAATGAAAGTAGGTAAACAATATCTGGCCCTCTTGAATTAAGTCATATTCCTCAGCAATGGGCTCCTTCACCTTAACAATCATCTCGGCAATAGCATAGATTTCTTCAATAGTCTCCTTGATTAAAGCTCCAACTTGTTGATAGTCGGCATCAAAAAAACCACTACCGTCCCCTGCCCTGGACTGCACATATACGGTATGGTTGTTCTTTACCATTTCAAAAACTCCAGCAGGAGTCATCCCCACCCGACTTTCATTATTCTTAATTTCCTTTGGAATACCAACAATCATTACACTATTATTTTAGATTATGTGGCTAAGTTGTGACAAATAATACGATAATAAAAGTATTATTCGATAAAATACAAGGGTTTAAGGTTTAAATAATGATATTAATGAAGTATACCCCCTAAACATTTAGGGGGTATACTTCATTATTTATATTTTAATTTCATGAACAGCATAAATAACAACAATATAGAAGTGATGATATTTGATAATATAATAGGAAGACTTTCCAAATAAATTCCATACACCAACCAAAGGAGCACACCAGACAATAAAACAGCATACATACTTAAGGAGATATCTTTTGTTGATTTCTCTTTCCAGGTTTTATATACCTGCGGAACATAGGCAGCCGTAGTTAAGGTAGCGGCAATCAGACCTATAATTTCCATGTAGTGCATTCGTTACTGGTATCGTATAATTTATAACTATTTTAGATGGCTCGCTATAGATCAACCTACAATATTCACTATTTTCCCCGGCACTATAATCACCTTTTTAGGAGATCTGCCCTGTAATTGGTCTTTAGTTTTTTGGTGTGACATGACAGCCGCTTCTATTTCATCTTTACTTAAATCTAAAGGCAATTCTAGTTTAAAGCGCATTTTACCATTGAAAGAAATCGGATATTCCTTATTGCTTTCAACTAAATAACTAGCTTCAAATTTTGAAAAAGGTGCGGTTGAAATAGATTCAGTATGCCCAAGTTTTTCCCAAAGCTCCTCAGCAATATGTGGCGCATAGGACGATACCAAAATAGCAAGCGGTTCCAGAATAGCGCGACTTGTACATTTTTGACTCGATAGCTCATTCACACATATCATAAAGGTAGAAACGGAGGTATTGAAACTAAAATTTTCTATATCCTCTTCTACCTTTTTAATAGTCTTGTGTAATGTTTTTAAAGCATCTTTAGATGGTGCATCCTTTGAAACGGAAAAAGAGCTATCAGCACCTGAATGATATAAACGCCATAATTTTTTCAAGAAGGAATGCGTTCCTGTAATTCCTGCGGTATTCCAAGGTTTAGATTGCTCCAAAGGCCCTAAAAACATCTCATACAAACGTAAACTATCCGCACCATATTCCTCACAAATGGCATCTGGATTAACCACATTATATTTAGATTTTGACATTTTTTCTACCTCTCTACCCACTATGTATCTGCCATCTTCTAAAACAAACTCAGCATCTTTGTATTCTGGCTGCCATCTTTTAAAAGCTTCCACATCTAACTCATCCGAAGAATTCACTAAGGAAACATCCGCGTGTATTGGAATAACATTTTTATCGCTTAATCTTCCTTTAGAATACACTTTATTGGAATCAATATCTTTGTAAATAAAAGCACTAGTCCCCGTAATCATCCCTTGATTAATGAGTTTTTTGGCAAACTCGTCTTTAGGCACCAAGCCTTTATCGAACATGAATTTTTGCCAAAATCGGGAATACAATAAATGCCCTGTAGCGTGCTCGCTACCACCAATATATAAATCTACATCTTGCCAATAGTTAATAGCCTCTTGGGAAAAGATAGCATCTTCATTGGTTGGGTCCATGTATCTATTGAAATACTGAGAACTCCCGGCCCAACCGGGCATGGTGTTCAATTCTATAGGAAACGTGCACGTATGGTTTATTTCACTGTTAGAAACCACTTTGTTCTCCTTGGTACTCCACGCCCATTCGGTAGCATTGCCCAATGGAGGCTCCCCTGTTTCCGTAGGCAAATATTTCTCTACTTCCGGTAATGTTATCGGCAGAAATTCTGCATCAATCATTTGTGGCATTCCATCCACATAATAAACCGGGAATGGTTCTCCCCAATACCTTTGGCGGCTAAAAACTGCATCACGTAAACGATAATTTATCTTGCCTTCCCCTTGACCCAAGGTTTCCAATGTTTGAATCGCTATTTTGCTAGCCTCTTTCTGTCCTAGTCCGTTTAAAAAATCGGAATTAGCAATAACTGCTTTTTCTTTATCCGCAAACGCCTCCTCGGAGATATCCACTCCTTCGAAAATGTTAGGAATTGGAATATTAAAATGTTTTGCAAAATCATAATCGCGCTGATCCCCACATGGAACGGACATTACTGCACCTGTACCATAACCAGCCAATACATAATCGCCTATCCAAATAGGAATGGGTTCTTTGGTAAAGGGGTGTTCTGCATAAGATCCTGTAAAAGCACCAGAAATAGTTTTAACATCTGCCATACGATCACGTTCCGAACGTTTTGCTGTTGCTTCTATATAGGCTTCAACCTCATCTTTTTGTTCTTTGGTCGTTATTTGTTCTACCAATTCATGCTCTGGCGCCAAGGTCATGAAGGAAACTCCAAAAATGGTATCTGGCCTGGTGGTAAACACATCTATCCTATGTTTCCCAATTTGATTCTCAGACAACACATTGAACGTAACGCTTGCCCCTACAGATTTACCGATCCAGTTGGTTTGAGAATCTTTAAGTGGCTGTGGCCAATCTATCTTGTTTAAGCCATCCAATAACCGTTGAGCATAGGCAGAGATTCGCATGCTCCATTGAGTCATCTTTTTACGGATAACCGGATGTCCTCCACGTTCGGAAACTCCATTTACTATCTCGTCATTAGCCAAAACCGTTCCTAATGCCGGGCACCAGTTTACTTCACTTTCAGCCAAGTATGTCAGCCTATATTTTAGAAGAACTTCTTGCTTTTTTGTATCTGAATAAGACTTCCAATCCGCTGCTATAAATTCCTCGATAGCATCATCACAGACAGCCTCAACTCTAACATTTCCGTCAACTTCAAACATTGAAACCAAGGTCTCTATATCCTCAGCCTTATCCGTTTGTTTGTTGTACCATGAATTGAACAACTGAATAAATATCCATTGTGTCCATTTGTAATAGCTAGGGTCAGATGTGCGTACTTCCCTACTCCAATCAAAAGAAAAACCTAATTGATCCAATTGCCGCCTGTAGGTCTTTATATTCTCTGCCGTGGTTATCGCAGGATGCTGACCTGTTTGTATCGCGTACTGCTCGGCAGGTAAGCCAAAAGAATCGTAGCCTTGTGGATGTAATACGTTATACCCCTTATGTCTTTTGTAACGGGCATATATATCACTAGCAATATAACCTAAGGGATGACCTACATGAAGGCCTGCACCAGAAGGATAAGGAAACATATCCAAGACGTAGAACTTTTCCTTATCAGAATTATTCTCTGCCTTAAATGTTTGATTTTTGGCCCAATAAGCTTGCCATTTCTCTTCTATTGCATTAAAATCGTAGTTCATAGGATACCTGAATAAAAACATGAAATCATACCCAAGCAGTTTTCAACCAACGCTTTCGTATGCCCTTATTTTACGGGGCAAAAATAGGTGTAATCGATGAAAGTTAAAAAGATATTGACGATTAACCATTTTCATACCTTGTTTAGACTTAAAATAGCCCCTTTTTAAGGAAATAAACGCGCCACTTGGATTTTGTGGTAGCAACTTGGGCAATGCTCTGTTTAAATGTTTAAAGACATAATACAAGGTTTTGAACCTCTCATAAATAATTATTGTAACCATGAATTTTATAACCTATCATTAGCAATGTAAATTGTTGTGGTTCATTTCACATTACTTTCCTATTTTTACAGTACTTAATTAGCCCTATGAGCACTTCTTTTGAAAATTACCAAAAGCGAAAGCTAATTTCCTCTTATTTTTCAGTGGTACTTAGCATTGCCTTGGTGCTCTTTTTATTGGGAATATTGGGCCTTATAGTTTTAAACACTAAAAAAATGGCAGATCGCTCCAAGGAGCAGATTACCATTTCTATATTTCTAAAAGAGAACGCCAAAGAGATAGAGGTAGAGCAATTACAAAAAACCTTGGCCATGTCCGACTATGCTAAATCTGCAGTTTACGTTTCAAAGGAAGAGGCGGCCAAGCAGCATAGTGAAGACATCGGAGAAGATTTTGTGGATTATCTTGGCTATAATCCATTAAAAAATTCTATTGATGTAAATCTAAAGGCTGATTTCGTAACAGCCGAAAAAGTAACAGAAATAGCAGAAACCCTTTCCGAAAAAAGCTATGTAGACGAAGTGAGTTATGACAAGGTATTGGTAGAGATGGTAGCAAAAAGCGTAAAAAAAATCAGTTTTTGGATTTTAACCGCAAGTGCCATTTTTACGCTTATAGCCGTATTGCTTATCAATAGTTCTATCCGATTATCTATCTATTCCAAACGCTTTGTTATTAAAACTATGCAAATGGTAGGAGCTACAAAAACCTTCATTAGAAGACCCTTTATTTGGCAGAACATTAAATTAGGAATGCTAGGAGCGCTTATAGCTTTAATCGCCATAGGCGGTGTGCTTTATTACTTGAATACAAACTTTCAAGACCTAGGTCTTTTAGACGAACCTTACATAATCTTAAGTCTCCTGGTAGGCGTTTTTGTTTTGGGTATTCTTATTTCCTTGGCAAGCACTTACTTTGCCACACAGCGCTTTTTAAACCTAAGAACGGACGAACTCTATTATTAGCACCTTCTTAACTAGTACTAAGCCTAATTAAAAGGTTTTAACGGTGCCACTATTATACTTACGACCAACTTTGCTAACTTTGTACTATGAATAAGAAGAAAAATATGCAGTCTTCGCCTAAACAAGAGTTTATTTTCCAAAGGAAAAACTATCTTTTTATGTTTATTGGGCTCGCTTTTATCACCTTAGGTTTTATCTTAATGAGTGGAGGAGGTACGGACGACCCTAATGTATTTAATCCAGAAATATTCAATTTTAGAAGAATTCGCCTCGCTCCTACCTTGGTGCTCATAGGCCTTGGCATAGAGGTATATGCTATTTTGTTGAATCCACACAAAACGAAAAGTTAATTGGAAATCATAGATGCTATTATCCTAGGCATAATTCAAGGATTAACAGAATTTTTACCCGTTTCCTCCAGTGGTCATTTAGAACTAGGCAAAGCGATTCTTGGAGATAACTCCGTACCAGAGGAAAGCCTTTTGTTTACCGTGATACTTCATTTTGCAACTGCTTTAAGTACTATTGTCGTATTTAGAAAGGATGTGTGGGAAATCATAAGTGGCCTTTTACAGTTTAAATGGAATGAAGAAAGTAAATTTTCCATCAAGATTATTCTCTCCATGTTACCAGCCATTTTTATAGGATTGTTTTTTGAAGAACAGTTGGAAGCTTTTTTTGGAGGTAACGTCCGGTTTGTTGGCTTTATGCTATTGATTACCGCAGTGCTCCTTTACTTTGCCGATAAGGCAACGAATACAAATAAAAAAGTAAGTTTTAAAAATGCCTTCATCGTAGGCATATCCCAAGCAATAGCCATGTTACCGGGAATATCTAGAAGTGGTGCTACCATTTCTACTTCTGTTCTCTTAGGCGTTGACAAATCTAAAGCTGCGCGGTTCTCGTTTTTAATGGTAGTGCCTTTAATCTTTGGTAAAATCGCCAAGGATTTACTTAGTGGAGACCTTACTTTTACCGGTGAGAATAATCTAGCTATGGGTGCAGGATTCATAGCAGCCTTTATTGCTGGACTTGCAGCCTGTACTTGGATGATTAAACTAGTACGTAAAAGCAAGTTGAGTTATTTCGCTATCTATTGTCTCGTTGTAGGCCTTATTGCCATTGTTTATGGATTCATTAATCCTTAGTTGTTTCAAATTATAATCCGATAAACATGAAAGAATTGACCAAGGAGGATTACTTAAATGGTCAGTTATTACTAATAGATAAGCCGTTAGAATGGTCGTCTTTTCAGGCGGTGAATAAACTAAAATGGGTTTTAAGGAAACGCTATAGTATAAAAAAAATTAAAATAGGACATGCCGGAACATTAGACCCCCTTGCAACTGGATTATTACTTATTTGCGTGGGAAAATTCACAAAAAAGATACATGAGTTCCAAGGGCAGGAAAAAGAATATACTGGCACTATAACCCTTGGCGCAACTACTCCTTCCTATGACTTGGAAACTGAAATAGATCAAACCTTTGCGATAGACCATATTAACGAAGAACAAGTACATGCGGCCACACGACGTTTTATCGGTGAAATAGACCAAGCTCCACCAGTATTTTCCGCGCTTAAAAAAGGAGGCAAAAGATTATATGAATATGCACGTGAAGGTAAAAAAGTAGAAATTCCAACCCGAAAAGTAACGATAACAGAATTCGAAATTACCGGCATAGAATTTCCTCAAGTTAGGTTTCGAATAGTTTGTGGCAAGGGAACTTATATTCGTTCTATTGCCTATGATTTTGGAAGATCGTTAGGGTCTGGTGCTTATTTAACGTCACTCAGGAGAACCAAAATAGGAGTTTACAACGTAAATAATGCCCTAGACCCCATGGTCTTCGAAAAAATTATGCTGAAGGAATTAGACACTTGAGACCTGCTTCCTGTACTATTTTTTAAAAAAATAAGTTATATATCCATGAATCCAACAAGGCAACAATTATCGCTAATAATTACCATGTTTTCGATGGCGATAGTAGTGTTGGTGCTTTATTCGGTACAACTAGGCGGTAAAAGTGAAGAAGACGAGGATTACATCGTAGAAATGATATTAGATGAAGAAATGCTCGAGGAACTACTTGAAGAAGAAGAAAATCCTGAGGAACAGGCGCAGTCCGAAGCCATAGAAAGCCATATAGCATTCAACGAGACGGCTAAATCAAGCTATGGAAATCCAGAACCGCTAAAGACATTAGAGGAAATTTTGGAAGAGAAAGCTACTTCTGAAGAAGGTGAACCATCGGAGGATTTAATTACCGATTCAGAATATGCGGCAAGAGTTAAAGAACTTGCAAAAAAACGAGAAGAACAAAAACAACTCTTGGGCGAAAAAGATGCGCAAAAAAAAGAGTTTACAAATTACTTAGCAGAAAAAAGAACAACAATATCGTACTCGTTGATAGACCGTAATAGTTATAAACTTCCACCACCTATATACACCTGTATAGAAGGGGGAAAAGTGGTTGTAAACATAGAAGTAAATGCTAATGGGTACGTTACCGATGCCAGTTTTAATGAAAGAAGTTCTGGCACCTCTAACGGATGCTTAGTAGACAACGCTATTGCTTATGCATTAAAAGCAAAATTTAGCAAGTCATCCAAACCAGACCAAAAAGGTACTATTACTTATTTATTCCAAAGTAAGTAGCTCCAGTATTTCATTTAGAATACTTGTCCCTTTATCCCTGTTATACCACATTTGTAGTTCTTCTTTAAACGCTGGTAAAATTGTACCATGCAAGGCCTTATGATCTTCTACCAGTTTTGTGGCATTTTGAGAACGGGGACCCCAACTTCCAATTACTTTATGGTCAGCATTCTCTATTACAATTAGCTTAGGAATAGACATTCCTCCATTAGTCAAGAATCTATTCATTAGCGACACATTATCGTCCCTCATCACTATGTGCAATGAAATACCTGGATTAAGATTTGCTACTTTATCCATAACCGGCAGTGCAGGAGAAGCGTCGCCACACCAACTTTCCGTTAAGACCAACCACGTACGATTCGTATTTATTTGCCGAATAGCGCTCACCGTGGCCTCGTCAATCTTAATCATTTTATCCCAACGCTTCATTCGTCGGTCGTTCAACTTTGTATAATTCCCCAATGCTTCATCGGTCTGTAAGGGACCTGTTGATTTCCCTTCTTGAGACAATTGAGTTACCAACGCTCGGTATTCCGCATAAGATATTGACTTGGCTAAAGCTTCTTGTATAAGGGCTTCTGTAGATTGTATCATAAATTGGTAGTGTAGGTTTAGAAATTCAAAGGTACAATGCTAATGATAAATTAAAATTACGCTACTTGCTAATTTAGATTACATAGGTCTAGGTTCTTATTCAAACCTTACGTGAAGCCATATTGTTATTTTTGGTATAAATTAAGATGTAGCAGCAATAGAAAGCGTAACAGAGCAACCAATAAGTTCTACCTTAAATTTTACTTCCTTGCGTTTGCCTATAATCAGCGCTCGATTAACTCAAGGGATTCGTAAGATTTTTTAATTTCTGCATAAATATGAACCCTATCCTCGGAAAAACACACATCTCCTATCCTACTTAATACCGCATAGGATTCTCCATTTTTCATTTTCAAAATACTGCGCACATAAACTTTCATACCCTCAAAATCCAATAGGTCTTTTAAATTTTCCAAACTATGCTCCTTAAAGTTAAGCGAGGGATAGATATATTGATAAAACCGATTAGATGGCCTACCCATTTTTAACTGATGGTCCGGTCTTATATCCTGCCATCTCATACCAACTTTATCTGATATATTTTCATTCACAATAAACTCCGGAAACAATACAGGTCTGCTCTTTTTCATACTTTTTGTCTTTTTATATTTCAACTATAAATAGACTAGGCTGTTGGACTAGCGTATGTGACAAAAATATCGTAAAACGGTTAAATCAATAGTAATAATTCGTTAAACAATAGTTAATATGTTATATTTCAATAGTTTTACTATTATAATATGGCAAAATTATTGTATCCATTAGGGTGTAGAAAGAAAACATGGGGAAAATCTTGTAAAAGTAACTATGAAGTTTACTTTCAGTTTGATAAAAATTAATACCTATTTGCTTAAAAAAAGCTTGCTCAACGCAAACGAACGGCTATCAAATAGAACGCTTCTTAATCATCCCACCCCTAGTATCGTTAATCTTACTCATAACCACAAAAGCTTTAGGGTCAATCTTTGTAATTTCTATATTTAGCCTTCGTATTTCCAACCTTGTGATGACCGTAAAAATTACATCATATTCATTATGTTCACCACTTCTCCCGTAACCACCTTTTGCCTTATAAATAGTAAGTCCTCTTCCTAATTTATTTATAATCATACTTCTAATTTCTTCATTCTTATTAGAAATAATGGTGACTCCTGTATACTCTTCGATTCCCTCTATTACAAAATCAAGGGTTTTCGAAGCTGCCAAGTAAGTCAGCATTGAATATAAAGCTGTTTCTATAGACAAGAGATAGGCTGCTGCCAGAAATACCAAAACATTAATTAATATAATAATATCCCCAATGGTAGTTCCTAATTTTCGACTAAGGTAAATAGCAAGTACTTCTGTGCCATCCAATACACTACCTCCACGCACAGAAAGACCAATACCCGCTCCTAAAAAGAAACCTCCAAAAACCGCAACCAGTAATTTATCCTGTGTGATTTCCGGGAAATCTACCGTAAAGAGCACCAAAGCCAAGCCTAAAATCGCTAATGCAGTCTTTACCGCAAACAACTTACCTATTACTTTATAGCCCAACATAACAAAAGGTACGTTTACCAATAAAATAAGCAGATAAAGCGGTACATCGGCTACCTCTGCAATAAGTAACGAAATACCTGTTGCTCCTCCATCTATAAATTTATTTGGCAATAAAAAGCTCTCCAAACCAAAAGCAGCGAAGAAGATACCCAATAGAATAAAAAAAGCATCCTTAAACCACTGCTTAAGGTCTGTAAGGGTAAGCTTGTCAGTTTGTTTAGTTGGCATATAGATGCTCTTTTTATAGATTTTCTGGATTCACCGCGAGGCTGTTAAACAGTTTGGCCTTAGCTGCGTAGTACTTATTTTGAACCAAATTTTGCTTTAACACGGCGTCTATGAGTTTACTTTCCCTAGAATTTATAAGAAATAAAGAACTCTCTCCAAAGCTAAACTTTCTTTCCTCTGCGGAAAGCAGTACCCGATAATTCGTAACTATATCCTGTATCAATACATTTTGGTTCTGAAACGATTCTAACTCGTTATAAATGGCAAAAACCTTGTTACGAATCTCAATCTGGGCATTGTCATACTCAAACTCTGCATCCTGTAATTTAATTTTTGCTAACCTTAAATCCCCTCGTTCCTTTCTTAGGAACAAAGGCAACTGAAACGTAATCCCTCCCTTATACTCGTCAGTCACAAAAGAATTAATGAGTTGTGGAGATTCTGTTAAAAAATTATAATCTACATCTATCGTAGGTAATAATTTATTGGTCTTTAGTCGTTTATCTACCTGAAGACCATCTATCTTAAACCCTAGTGATCTTAATTTGGGGTGATTTTCTACGGTAAAACTATCTAGGGGTTTACCTAAAATTTCAAGTGTAGTATCTATATCAGAAGCTATATCCTCTTCTGGAATTACATTGGGTTGAAGTTCCAAAGGGAGATTATCGTTTAACCAAAGAAAGTTAGAAAGCTCCAAGGACTTATTTCTAAATCGCACCTGTGCCTGTTCCAGTTCCAAAGCCCTACTTTGAACGGCAATTTTAGCCTCTACGGTATCTATGGCCGCGATTTCTCCAACCAGCGCACTTTTTTTAATCCCTACAAACCTAATTTGGGCGTTATTTAGAAAGTTGGCAAACACTTTACTGTCTCGGTACGCCTGTAGCCAATCAAAATATGTTAAAGAAGCATCAAACAGTATTTGGTTAACCAACAAATCGCGATCTGCCTTTGTTTGTTCCCTAAAAAATTTGGCTTGTTTTAAGGTTGCCATTCGCTCATTGATCCAAGAACCCCTTCCCAAAGAAACCGATACTCCCGCACTATAAAGACCATCCGTAGGAACTGTCTCTGAAGGGTTTAAAAAGTCCCCATCGTTCTGCTCAAAATTTCCTTTTAAATCTATTCCGTACCAGGTAGGAATTTTAAAGGTTGCATTGAGTTCATCATAATATTCGATTCCCTTAAATTCCTTACGTGCATAATCCACCTCAATCTTTGG
>CBDUKC010000006.1:0-30386 GCA_965367705.1 uncultured Maribacter sp.
GACCCTTCTTTTATTGTGGATGTAACCACAGGGGTGATTTTTATGTTCTTCAATTATATGGATTTGGATACTGAGAAGGATAGGTATTACTTTCAAGTAGTGAAAAGCTTGGATAATGGCCGGTCTTGGAGTACTCCAACAGACATTACAAAACAGGTTACAAGAACAGAATGGCATAGCGATTTTAAGTTTATTACTGCAGGTCGGGGAATACAGACTGCTGATGGTACCTTATTGCATACCATGGTAAATTTAGATAACGGTCTACATCTTTTTGGGAGTGATGACCATGGTGTTAGCTGGTTTTTTATTGATACATCCATTGTGCCTGCAGATGAATCCAAGATTGTAGAACTGGCAGATGGAACGTGGATGATAAACAGCAGAGTAAATGAATTAGGAACACGATACGTTCATACGTCCTTGGATAAAGGCATTACATGGAACTCTGGTCCAGATGCTTCCCTCATAGACCCTGGGTGTAATGCCAGTATTATTAGATATACTAGTACTGCGGAGGGAAGTGATAAAAACCGCCTATTATTTTCTAATGCAAACTCGGAACATGAACGCAGAAATCTTACCATACGAATAAGTTATGATGAAGGTAAAACGTGGACCAAAGGTAAAACGATTTATAAAGAAGGTGCCGCTTATTCTTCAATGAGCATACTGCACGATGGCACCATTGGGATTTTGTTTGAGAAAGATGATTACAAAGAAAATGTATTTGCTAGGCTCTCATTAAACTGGTTAACTGATGGTAAGGACAATTATTGGATTCCAAAAGGCAAATAACCGTGTAATTATAAACTTAGATTTAGGCGAATAATCGTCCCGAAGGAGTTCAATCTTTTTTAAGAATTTTTTTAACCCCTTTATATAGTAGCAACATAAGGATACCTGCAACTAGTCCCACAATAAATTCAACGATAATGCTCGGAATTGCTGGAAAAATATCATGGAGAAAATCTATGTTATGTACAAATATCCCACCCGAAACGAGAAGTAATGCAATGGTGCCGATAACCGATAATGCTTTGATAACTTTAGGAAGGGCAGTAACAAAAAACCGTCCTATAATATCCGAGATACTATTCTTACGTTCGTTGAGGTTGATCAGCCTAAAGCCAAATTCATCCATGCGAACGATAAGGGCCACAATGCCGTAAACACCAACTGTAGCAATCAGCGCTACAACAGATACGACTACTATTTGATTGGTTAGAGGTTCGTTCAAAACCGTGCCCAAAGCAATAATCACTATTTCAATGGATAAGATAAAATCGGTTACAATAGCAGATTTTATTTTCGTCTTCTCCATGGCCAGAATATCACTTTCACTAGGTATTTCCATTTCAGAAGGTATATGAACTTTTTCATGCGGGACAAAAAATTCATAGATTTTTTCGGCGCCTTCAAAGGCGAGGTATAGTCCCCCAAGAATAAGCACCAAGGTTACTGCCCCTGGTAAAAAGGCACTTAACAAAAAGGCAATTGGAAGAATTATAATTTTGTTTAGAAGTGAACCTTTACTAATTGCCCAAAGTACGGGGAGCTCCCGTTTGGAAACAAAACCTGAGGCTTTCTCTGCATTTACGGCTAAATCGTCCCCAAGAATACCAGCTGTTTTTTTGGTTGCAATTTTACTCATTGCAGCTACATCGTCCAATAAAGCAGCTACATCATCTAAGATGGCAAAAAATCCTGAGGCCATAATTTAATTTTATCAAATATAAATCAGGATATTGGAATAGTAGAATTCATTCGGTATAAATAGTAAATCGAAGCGAGATCTTCCTGTGTCGTTTTTAGAATTCTTCTATTCGCGCCTATCCAGATTTCTAAATGCTCGTAGAGCTATTAAATAATATAGATGAAGTTAAAAGGTGAAAAAGCCATAGCTACCCCACTAAATCACTAGGATTTGTGAAATTTTTCAAAAACATTAGGTTTTTATAAGTTTCTCCCTTTAATTTGTGCTTTACAAAGTTCAAACACGTATTGAATAGTTATCAAGAAAGGTGGAGGGATTAGACCCTTTGAAACCTTAGCAACCCTTTGTTCCATACAAAGAAGGTGCTACATTCTATCTTCAAACTGAATTTGTTTCAGTGTCTTACGATTAGACGGAAGAATAGATAACGAAAAACAAATTGCTTCAGGCAATTTTTTCACTTTCTTATAACTTTTTGATTTTACCTAATCGCAACGTCGGCTGTTTAGGGTTTGGCTTTTAAATAATTTATTTAACTATTTAAAAAACAAAATCATGAGTACACACAAATTAGCAACAAACGCATTACACGCAGGTCACGACCCAAAGTTAACTGGAGGAACAAGAGCTGTCCCTATTTATCAAACATCGTCATATGTTTTTAATGACACGGACCACGCCGCTAAGCTTTTTTCCTTGGGGGAGCTGGGCTTCATCTACACCAGACTGAACAATCCGACCAACCAGATTTTACAAGATCGTTTGGCTGCTGTAGAAGGCGGTGTAGGTGCTGTTGTTTTTGCATCTGGGACTGCGGCTATTTCTACCGGACTACTAACGCTGTTAAGGGCAGGGGACCATATAGTAGCCTCAAGTAGCTTGTATGGAGGAACTTTTAACCTATTGAACGTTACCTTACCAAGGTTGGGCATTACCACCACCTTTGTAGATGCATCAGAACCCGGGAAATTTGCAGATGCTGTTCAGGAAAATACCCGTGCTTTTTTTGTAGAGTCCCTAGGAAATCCAAAATTAGATGTATTGGATTTAAAAGCCATAGCGAAACAAGCGAAAGCGGCCAAAGTACCTTTCATAGTAGATAACACCGTTGCAACGCCGGGCTTGCTAAATCCTATTGAACATGGTGCTAATCTTGTAATTCATTCACTTACCAAGTATATTGGCGGACAGGGAAGTTCCTTAGGTGGTGCCATTATAGATGCCGGAACTTTTGATTGGACAAATGGAAAATTTCCGGAGTTTACCGAGCCTTCAGCTGGTTATCATGGTTTGGTATATAGTGAAGCATTGGGTGCTGCCGCGTTCACTTTTAAATTGATATTAGAGGGATTGCGTGATTATGGAGGAGCGTTGAGTCCTTTTAATGCCTTCCAAATTATTCAAGGCCTGGAAACATTACCCGTTAGAATAAAGCAGCACAGTGCCAATGCTTTGGAATTGGCCACTTGGTTAGAAACTAGGGAGGAGGTCGCTTGGGTAAACTATCCAGGTTTAAAAAGTAATAAATACTACGATTTAGCTCAGGAATATCTACCTAAAGGGCAAAGTGGTTTGGTTACCTTTGGCATTAAAGGTGGTTTTGAAGCTGCAAAACAGTTTACTGATGCTACCGAGGTATTTTCTTTACTTGCAAATATTGGAGATACAAAATCCTTGATTATCCATCCCGCAAGTACTACCCATCAGCAATTGACACAGGAGCAGCAGGAAAGCGCAGGTGTAGGCCAGGATTTAATTCGCCTATCCGTTGGATTGGAAGATATTGAAGACCTAAAGACCGATATAGAAAATGCTTTTGCCAAAGTGGATAAAGCGATTTTGGTTTAAGATTTTTTAATAAGAACATAGTTAGTACAGTCGGGATATATGACGTGTCTCGACTGTTTTTTAGAATATAGCCTACACGTGTAAAATGGCAATAGTAGAACAACTACAAATTAAGGACTACCGCACGAAAAGCGGTGTAAAACAGGATATTCAACTATCATATCAAGTTTTTGGTAAAGAAATACATTCGGCTCCAATTGTTATGGTCAATCATGCATTAACCGGAAACTCTAATGTTACTGGACCAGGAGGTTGGTGGTCTACCCTAATAGGCGATAAAAAATGTATCGATACCCAGAAATACACCATTTTGTGCTTCAATATTCCCGGTAATGGACATGATAAATTTGTAATCGATAATTATAAGGATTTCGTGGCGGCTGATATGGCGTCCATTTTTTTATTAGGTCTAGAAAAACTGGGCATTAAAAATTTATTTGCTATTATCGGAGGCTCTTTGGGTGGCGGTATTGCTTGGGAAATGGCTGTATTGCAACCTAACCTTACAACACATTTAATTCCGGTGGCATCTGATTGGAAATCGACAGATTGGTTAATTGCCAACTGTCAAATCCAAGAGCAATTTTTGGTTAATTCGAAACAACCGGTACATGACGCGCGTATGCATGCGATGCTCTGTTACCGCACACCAGAATCGTTTAAGGAACGCTTTAAAAGAAGTACGAATGAAGAGCTTCAAGTGTTTAATGTAGAAAGTTGGTTAACCCATCATGGGACAAAACTTCAAGAACGGTTTCAGTTATCGGCCTATAAGTTAATGAATCAATTACTGAAAACAATTGATGTTACACGGGACGGGGAAGAGAAATTCATCGCCCTTCAAAATAGTGACACTAACATCCATATTGTGGGCGTGGATTCTGATTTGTTCTTTACGGCAAAAGAAAATAAAGATACGTTCAAACAGATTGCACAGGCGAATAGTAATGTTACCTATGGCGAAATACAATCCCTACATGGTCATGATGCATTTTTAATCGAGTTTGGGCAACTGGAAAAGCTTTTAGATGGTATTTTTAATACGAACGGAAAAACAGGCAAACCTAAGGTGTTGAAGTTTGGAGGAAAATCCTTGAGCAACGGAGAAGGATTGGAACATGTATTAGAACTTATTAGTGATAAAGTTGCTAGTGGAGCGCATATTTCGGTTGTATTGTCCGCAAGGGAAAAGGCGACGGATCAATTGGAAACCATGTTGGAAAAAGCGGCGAAGGGAATAGACTATTTTGCTGATTTTGAAACCTTTGAAAAGTATCAGCAGCATACCTATAAAAATGTAGATCTTTCAACAGAATTTAAGGGTTTAGCCAAATTGTACGAGGGGGTATCGTTATTAGGTGATTATAGCGCTAAAATTAAGGATGAAGTCCTTGCTTATGGAGAACTTATTGCGGCGAAACTTATCACGAAGTTATTAATAGGAAAAGGAGTAAAAGCAGCTTTTGTTGACGCGCGAACTTTTTTGATTACCGATGCCTCCTTTGGAGATGCCAAGGTGTTCGAAAAACCTTCTAAGGAAAAATTGACAAGCATAATAGAAGCCTTACCTGTAGATACTGTCCCGGTGATTACTGGTTTTATAGCCTCCACTGAAGATGGACAAACGACCACTCTTGGAAGAAACGGCAGTAATTATTCTGCAGCATTATTGGCTAATTTTTTAGATGCGGAAGAGCTACAGAATTATACCCATGTAGACGGTATTTTTACGGCGAATCCGGATTATGTAAAAGAAGCAAAACGCCTGTCTCATCTTTCATATGCGGAAGCGAATGAGCTTGCTAATTTTGGCGCGACCATTTTACATGCCAAGACTATCATACCGCTAATAGAAAAAAATATTCCATTACGTATCCTTAATACCTTTAATAACGATAGTGAGGGAACACTAATTAGTGCTAAATCTAGTAAAGAAGGTATCAAAAGCTTATCCGTAATAGAAGATGTTGCCTTGATTAACTTAGAGGGTAGGGGACTCTTGGGTAAAGTAGGCATCGATGCCCGTATTTTTAAAACACTGGAAGCTAATGCTATAAGTGTTAGTATTATTTCCCAAGGTTCTTCGGAGCGCGGAATAGGACTTGTGGTAAAACGAAATAAGGCACAGCAGGCTAAAGAGGCCCTAGAGAATGAATTTGCAGGCGATTTTAAGTCCAAGGATATCAATATGATTAAAGTGGTAGCTGAGGTTTCTGTCATATCAATAGTAGGGCAGGATTTAAGTACGTTCCATAAACCTTATAATGCACTTATTAAAAATCAAATAACTCCTTTACTTTTCAATAATACCGTGTCCGGTAAAAATGTGAGTCTAGTGGTTAAGAAAGAAGATCTGACCAAAGCCCTTAATGTTATGCATGGGCAAATTTTTGGGATTAGTAAAAAAGTGAATCTTGCTATTTTTGGTCATGGAAATGTAGGTGGAACCTTAATAGACCAGATTTTAAAATCGACCAAAACAATTGCTAAAAGAAAGGGGATAGACCTTCGGGTTTTCGCCATCGCTAATTCTAAAAAAGTAGTTTTGAATGCAGATGGGGTTTCAAAAAACTGGAAGTCTGAGCTTAAGACAAAAGGACAATCCTATAAACAAAAAGATATTTTTGATTTTGCCAAAACACATCATTTAGAAAATTTGATTGCCGTAGATAATACGGCTAGTGTAGATTTTGTGGCACATTATTTCGATTTTGTAGAGAATGGCTTTGATATGGTTTCTTCCAATAAGATAGCCAATACCTTAGGCTTTGATTATTATCAATTGTTACGGGAAGAACTGGCTAAGAACCAAAAGCAATACTTGTACGAGACCAATGTTGGGGCAGGACTTCCCTTGATTGATACGATTAAATTACTGCATTTGTCAGGGGAGAACATTACCAGGATAAACGGTGTTTTTTCTGGCTCTTTAAGTTATATCTTCAATACTTTTTCAGAGGTTGATGCATCTTTTTCCTCTATTTTAAAAGATGCAATGCATCGTGGATACACAGAACCGGACCCTAGAGAAGACCTTTCTGGAAATGATGTAGGGCGGAAGTTATTGATTTTAGCACGTGAGCTAGATTTGCGCAACGAGTTTACCGATATCAACATAGAAAACCTGATTCCGGATAGCTTACATACGGTGGATACGGATTTTTTTATGGAGAATTTGGAAGTTCTAGACGAAAAGTTCAATCAAATCAAAAAGAACCAAAAACCAAATCATGTGTTGCGGTACGTGGGTGATTTGCATGGAAATCTACAGAAGGAAAAGGGCGTACTTGATGTAAAATTGGTTTCGGTCCCAAAGACAAGTGCATTGGGTCAAGTAAAAGGTTCTGATTCCATTATTGAGATTTATACGGAATCTTATGGAGAAAATCCACTGGTGATTCAAGGTGCTGGTGCCGGTGCGGCAGTTACTGCAAGAGGGGTTTTTGGAGATATTTTAAGGATTGCGGACAAAGGATAGGGTCAAGATAGAAGGTAAAATTTGTAATAGGTAGTTGAAATAATATGAAAAAACGATTCGAAACCAATGCGATTAGGACTCAGATTAACCGCACAGAACATTTGGAACATTCTGTGCCGTTATACCTGACTTCTAGTTTTGTTTTTGAGGATGCAGAGGATATGCGCGCATCGTTTGCTGAGGAAAAGGAGCGTAATATCTATTCGCGCTATTCCAATCCAAATTCTTCGGAGTTTATAGAAAAGGTGTGTCAAATGGAAGGTGCTGAGGCGGGTTTTGCTTTCGCAAGTGGTATGGCTGCGGTTTTTTCTACATTAGCTGCTTTGTTGGAGAGTGGCGACCATATGATTTCTGCTCGTAACATTTTTGGTTCTACACATTCTTTACTAAATAATTTTTTTCCAAAGTGGAATATCTCCCACAGCTATTTTAAGATTGATGACTTAGATAGTATCGAAGACTTGATTACGCCTACAACAAAACTCATTTATGCGGAAACCCCTACCAATCCAGGAGTAGATGTGCTCGATTTGGAGGCTCTCGGCGTAATTGCTAAAAAATACAACTTGATATTAGTGATTGACAACTGTTTTGCGTCACCCTATTTACCGCAACCTATAAAATTTGGTGCCGATTTAGTCATTCATTCAGGCACAAAACTTATGGATGGGCAAGGGCGCGTTCTGGCAGGAATAACCGTAGGTGCCGCAGAATTGATTGATAAAGTATATCGTTTTTCAAGAATAACAGGTCCGGCATTATCGCCCTTCAATGCTTGGGTACTTTCCAAAAGTTTGGAGACCTTAGCCATACGTGTAGACCGGCATTGTGAAAATGCATTAAAACTAGCGGAATTTTTAGAAGCACACGAGAAGGTCAATTGGGTAAAATATCCCTTCCTAAAATCACATCCAAAATATGAAGTTGCCAAAAAGCAGATGAAGGCCGGCGGTTGCGTCGTAGCATTTGAAGTTAAAGGAGGGCTGAAAGCAGGACAACAATTTTTCGATGCAATAAAACTACTATCACTTTCTGCAAACCTTGGTGATTCCCGCAGTATTGTTACGCATCCGGCATCTACAACACACAGTAAACTATCTGTAGACGAAAGAGCCGAAACGGGTATCACCGATGGTATGGTTCGGGTATCCGTTGGGCTAGAGCATATTGATGATATTATTGCAGATGTTAAACAGGCCTTAGATTAATTATTTTCACATATTCGATTAAGCACGGTTTTTGATTTAAATACGGCCCAGAATATTCCGAAAGGGTCTTTTTTTTTGGTTAGAAATAGTTTTCTACTTATTTTATGTTTGATAGGCTTCATACTATTTTTTCAAGTTGAGTATTGAGTGAAATACAAAATCATTTTCAATAGGAATACCTACGCACGCTGAGATATTCAATTCTGTGTAAAAGCGATATTATATTTCTTTTTTTCCTAAATTAAATAACCAGAAATTTTTCCTAAGTTTAGTAGATGTCTTTGTGAAACTATTTTTTTTCGAAGACATAGTGCATACGGTATACGTAAAGTAGCTACAAATTGCAAGATTTCTTGTTCCCCCTTATTGACATATAACATTGTAATGCGACCAAATAATACTTACTATTTGTTAGGTATGTTGTTGCTATTTGGGGTAATTCTCAATTCTTGTAAACAACATAATGCCGATTCTGAAAAAAAGTATCGGTTAAGAGTAGTCGATGCCAAAGGATATCTAGTATCTAAAGACAGTATCGAGCCTCCAAAAATTATCCCTCGTGAAAACCCGAGGATGGTCCCAGCGATAGCGAATAAAATGTTTGTTGCCCAGGCCAATGAGCATAAAATTGTTAGAAAAGGAACTGTTTTTTATGTAGTGCCTCAAGTATTCACGCCATGGTGGGATAGTTTTTTACCTCTTAAAAAAGTAGGGGCAATTAATTTACCGATTGAAACGGGATTACCAAATGTATTTGCGGTAAAAGAGGTAAGGTTTATTAACCCAAACCAGCATAAGTTTATGTTGTTCAACTGCTTACAAAGCTATCACGGTTTTGTAAATGAGGGAAATGAAAATCTTTGATTGAAAACTAACGCTGAAAGTAAATTCAAATATATAGTTAAAATTACATCATTACCACGACCGCCCAGAGTGAAGATAAAAATTGGAATGGAAATAAAGCAGAGATAATCCAGTACGGTTAGCGCACAATTGCCAACTTAAAAAGTAAAAAAATGAGACATACCTTTTCGATACTTCTTGTGCTACTCATTGCAGCGCCATTTCAATTCGTGTTTTCACAGAAAAAAAAAATAGCCTATAAAAAATACGGAGTAGCCGAAGGTCTACCGGAAGGATATGTAAGAAATATGTTGCAAGATGACCAAGGGTTTATTTGGTTAACGACCCAAAATGGCTTGGTTAAATACGATGGCTATGATTTTAAGGTCTACAAGGACGTTAAAAATGAGACTAATCAGCGTGTTACAAAATTAAGACACGTTAATGGAGGTCTTATACAAGCAAAAGATGGTAAATTATGGATGGGTCATTTAAGCACTAATGAGCTTTATTCTTTTGATCCAAGTACGGAAAGAGTTGGTAGGTATAAGCCCCAGTTTAAAGAATCGCCAGAAATTCATATCTCATATGTCGAAACATTGTTTGAAGACGCACAAAACAATATATGGTTCCTAAACTATACCGTTGATAACTTGGTACTTGCCCGTTTCAATTCAAAAACAGGAATTGCAAAAGCTTATCCGTATGCAGAAACATTTGGAAACAACTTACTTGGCTTGCAAAATCTTGTCCAGTCAAAAATAGACAACAGTCTATGGTATGTAGAGCCTTCTGGAAATCTTAAGAGATGGACACCCGACACCGATAGTTTTGAATTGGTTGTTGCCCATGGCGAAAAAATACCTGGCACTGAAATTAAAGACACGCTTACATCATTAACTACATTATATAATGACAACCTTTTATTGATAGGAAAGCATGGTCTATATATTTTAGATCCGATTACACGACAAAGTATACAACAGTTCACAAATAATAAGGAAAGTAATAATTCTTTACCTGATTCAGAAGTGCGGTTCGCTTTTGCCGACTTGAAGGGCAATTATTGGGTACTGCATGTAAATAACGAAATAACGGTCATAGATCTTAAAAAAAATAGCTATACCCGTTTATCATTTGGTAAAGGTCCTTTAAATTTTGATCAGGGCTATAAAAATATTGACATGATTATTCCGGGAGAACAAAATAAAGAAGGAATAGTATTTGCTTTGGTTTCTAATTTATCAAATGGATACCATGACCCTTTACACTTCATGCGTTATGAATTTAGTACAAAATCTTTTACATATTATGATGCAAAATTCAATGACCCAAGTAATCCGAATTTTCCTACCTCCTCCTTAGAGAGTTTTACTGATAAATCAGGTCTTTCTTGGTTATTTTATCGTCAGGGATTTTATAAGGAGTCCCCTAAAACAAGACAAATAGAACTTTTGAAAAATGATGCAGAAAACCCATTTAGTATTCCCTCCGATACTATTATACGACTATTTGAAGATAGTAAGAAGCGATTTTGGGTAGGCACCCGCTCTGGCATCGCCAGAAAAAATGCAAATGGTAGTTTTCAACCGATTGGCATTGCTAATGAGACATCACCAATGAGTCTGAATAAATTTTATGAAGATTCAAATGGGATTATTTGGGCAGGCTCTTATGGACAAGGCCTTTATCGATATCAAGAAAGGCAACAAAAATTTGAAAAAGTAGATTTTCTTCCTGGTATTGATTATAAAAAAAACAGAGTTGAGGTTAATGCTATACTGGAAGATGCAGATGGCTATTTATGGGTATCCGTTGATCATCTCGGAGTTTACATTTTAGATGGAAGCACAGGTAAAACAAGAGAAAAATTTAAATTTGCCCTCAACGAAGAATATGGTTTGCCCAGTGATTGGATTCCTATTTTATTTCTCGATTCGAGAGGGTTCGTTTGGCTAGGTGATTTTGAAGATAATTCTTTTGGGCTATTTAAGTATTTGAAAAAAGAGAAACGCTTTAAACACTATGGGTACGACCCTCAAGATTCACTTTCCATTAGTAGTAATGAAATACGATTTATAACCGAAGATGATTTAGGTCGTATGTGGGTAGGTACGGACGGTGGGTTAAACCGCTATGATTATCAGAAGAATATATTTTATCGCAATACCAATTTAGATATGCCATCCACTATTTCTTATGCAAAGGCAAAAAACGGAAAATTATGGGTAAGTACCTATAGCGGTGGTGGTTTGGCACTTGTGGGTCCAGACATAAACGATGTTGAAATTTTTGGAGAATCAAAAGGTCTTATACATAATGATATTCTTGACGGTAGTGAACTCGTTTCTGATGATTTAGGTCAACTATGGCTGCCAACAGCAAGGGGGCTTTCAGTTTTTGATACAAATACAAAATCCTTTAAAAGCTATTATAATAAAGACGGTTTTCAGAATCATCCTGAAATATTCATGACAAGTTTAAAATCCCATGACGGTATTATCTGGCTGGGTAGCCGAGAAGGTAATGGCCTCAACAGAATTGATTCAAAGGATTTTGTGAAAAAGGATAGCACGCCCCCAACTATCGTAATCACGGCAATGGCAATTAACGCCAATAATTATGATGCCCCAGATGGGACAATCTTTAAAAAAACAGTAGGTTATACAGATGCCATTAGCCTTAAACACGATCAAAAAGACCTTAGTTTTGAGTTTGTAGCCTTGCACTACCTGCGTTCCGAGGATAATCTGTATTCATGGAAATTAGAAAATTATGATACGGAATGGACACCAGCTTCTAAAGAGCGCCAAGCCATATACACCAACCTCGCACCTGGCACCTACACCTTTAGAGTTAAGGGGTCAAATGCCGATGGAATTTGGAACGAAGAAGGAGTAAGTATGGAGGTTACTATCCACTCTCCATGGTGGCTTACTTGGTGGGCCTATCTAGGTTATATAACTGTTATCGGTAGTAGTATTTATGTCTTTTATAGATTTAAAATTAATCAAAAGTTACAAAAGGCGGAAGCACTTCGCTTAAAGGAACTAGATGCAGTTAAAACTAGATTGTACACCAATATTACGCACGAATTCCGTACTCCGTTGACTGTAATTCTGGGTATGGTACAGCAAATACTGGAGCATCCAAAGGAGCATTTTAAGGAAGGATTGAATATGATTACCCGTAATGGCCGTAATTTGCTGATGCTAGTCAATCAACTTCTGGATCTAAGTAAGTTGGAAAACGGCAAGTTAAAATTGCAATATAAGCAAGCGGATATAGTTTCCTATCTGAAATATATTACAGAAAGCTTCCACTCTTTGGCTGAGAATAAAGGCATTCAGATTCACTTTCTTACGGATAAAGATGAACTGATTATGGATTTTGACGAAGCGAGATTACAGCAGATAGCTTCCAACCTTATCGCTAATGCAGTCAAATTTACACCCAATGGAGGCCATATCTATATTTCGACGGGTGATAAGGACAATCGTTTTATTCTTAAAATCAAAGACACTGGTATTGGTATTGGAAAAGCTGATCTACCTTACGTTTTTGACCGTTTTTATCAATCGGATAGTTCCCATACCCGTCATGGGGAGGGTACCGGTATTGGATTAGCACTTACACGTGAGCTGGTAAAGCTCATGGAGGGGACTATTTCGGTAAAAAGTTACAAACGCAAAGGTGCAGAATTTAAAGTAGCCCTACCAATACATCATAATTCAGAATTTGGGGAACCGGCAATAGAAACCCCCTTATTAGAAGCAAATAGCAATAGCGAAGACTCTGTATTAATTGAGGAAACCACCTTTCCATTCATGTCAACAGGTGAATTTAACGAGGATAATGATTATCAAGAAGCCCCTCTTATATTGATTGCGGACGACAATGACGATGTTCGTAACTATATCGCGTCTTGTCTTATAAAGGAGTATGCTATAAAAATTGCTAAAAATGGAGAAGAATGTGAAACTATAGCTAAAGATGTAATTCCAGACTTGATAGTGCTAGATGTAATGATGCCTTTCAAGGATGGTTTTGAGGTATGTAAGCTATTGAAGACCGATGAGCGAACGAGCCATGTACCAGTTATTATGCTAACGGCCAAAGCGGATATGGATAGCAGGTTGGAAGGTTTGAAGTTAGGAGCCGATGATTATCTTACAAAACCCTTTCATAAGAAAGAGTTGTTGACCCGTATTGCTAATCTACTTTCGATTAGGTTACAATTACAAAAATACTATCGCTCCTCATTAGGGCATGGCTTTTCTGCAGGTTTGAAAGATATACAAGAAAATGACTTGGCCAGCTCAAATCAAGTAAATCCTAAATCGAAATTAATTGCTAATCAAGGAGATTTCCACAATCCAAGTATTCCCCATGACCTTAGTTTAGAAAATACTTTTGTGATAAAAGCTAAGAATGAAATTGAAGCGCACTTGGCAGAAGAAGAATTTAACGTTGAAAAACTCTGTAGATTATTGGCCTTAAGCAACTCTCAGGTGCATCGTAAATTGTCTGCCTTAACGGGGCTTTCCGCTACCCATTTTATTCGTTATGTTCGATTGATAAAAGCAAAGGAGATGATGGTCGACTCGAGATTTAAAATTTCAGCGATTGCACTAGACTGCGGTTTTAAAGATCCAGCCTATTTTAGCCGAGTATTCAAAAAAGAATTTGGCATGACGCCACAACAATGGCAAAATGAAAATGCCGAAGTATAGGGTTCATAAAACCTTAATTGATAAATTAGGGATTTCGAGGTAAGATTTGCTGCATAACATGCTCTTGTAATTTTATTGCAAACCAGCGTTTTTAAAATAAAAAAACATTAGACCTTAAAAAATGAAACCTTTGGCCTGTATAAGCATGCTTAGTCCTATTTATGCAAGCTATGTCCAAGCGTTTTTATAAAAAAAAAGCCATTTTTATCTAGTATTTAATTTAACCAATACTAAAACTAAAAGTATGAGAACAATTTGTAAAAATGGTATGATGTCCATCTTAAGATTGGCACTGCTAACAACAATTTTAATGGCGGTTTCCTGTTCAACGGAATCTGTAAGTGAGTATGAAACATCCGATTTAACTGCTACGGCTGCCAAAGCCAAAAAGCCAAGACCTATTAAAAACAATTATGTAGGTGTTGATAGAGCAGATGGTTCTGGATCCGATTTCTCGGGCAACATGTCACATGTAGGTAAATATACTGGCCAGACCTTTACCACCTCTTTTGAATTTAATGCAGATTTCACGGGGGGTATCCAGACCAGTGACGACATAGTAGTGGCTGCCAATGGAGATGAAATATGGACCAAGTCAGAGACGGTAATTACATTTTCACCTGAAACTGGACCTGGTGGCGATCAAACCTTTTCTGCAGGAACCTATGCAGGTGGTTTTGATATCGTAGGCGGCACAGGTCGTTTTGAGGGTGCAACGGGAAGAATGGATTTGGACAATGGTGTGTTCGGTGGAGGGATAGCCAAACATAATGCCGAAGGCACTATTACTTATTAATCATTTTTTCTAAAGATTTAAAACCAGCGCATAGCGCTGGTTTTTTGATTTATAGAATTCCTTCAGAATAATATAGTCTGGAATTAAAGAGACGAACCTTTAATAGAGGCATTAACACGCCATGAGGTGTAAATGGGTTCTAATTCCCTTAGAAAATTAAATTAAACCTAAGGATAACTTGAATAAAGGACCTCCCTAGCGCTTTCTAACTGGTCAGAAAAATGAGCGGTAAAGAGGATTACTTCTTTTCACAATAAGGACAGATTTCTTTGGACCAAATACTTTTTTTAATGAATTTCGGTACCGGTGATAAACGATAAAGTACCTAGACCAATACAGTTATTCTTCCTTTCAAAGATGACACGGCAACTTAATATTAGGGGATAACAGTTTAAAAGCACTTGATGCCAGTGGTTTAGTGAAGGTATTTGGAATCTTGAATTGGCACTTATTCTGTTATTTAAGGTCAAAACAAAGAGTTTAGAGTGAATTTGAACGAATCGTAAACCATTTTCACAGCAAAAATTTATGTTCCCCGTTCATACTACTATCTAGATAACCAAATAATGGTACTAAGTCTATTTAATTAATACACTAAAGGAGCATAATAGTTTAATCTTTTTATTCAAATGCATTCTCGGTCCTTGTCGTACAATCTGAGTACAAGTCTTTTCAAATAGAAAAATATAGTTTAGAACAATCCTTTTATCCTGTAGTGCTTTATGCCTGTTAAACTCATAAAACACTTAGTGAATTCTAGGATATATGTGTAACCTTATTAAACGAAAACCTTATGAAAACATTTGATCGATTATTGGCAATGCCGATTTTAAAGTACTTCTTTTTTGCAATGCTACTGCTTATTTTTTCCTGTAGCGATGATGACACAGTAGAGGTTCCAGAAGAAGAAACTGAGATTCCTGAAGAAATCCCTGAGGAAACCGTAGACCCTCCAATAACCTACTCAGTAAGCGAACTAACCCAGGGGGCGGCTCTTAAAGGAGCAAACGGTGTGGATATTGGGCCAGATGGCAACCTTTACATTGGTAGCGTCAACGGTTTAGAAATTGTAGTGATGGATAAGGAAAACGGAACGATTAGCGAGCGATTTGGAACTGAGATGCAGGTTAATGGGGCAGATGACCTTGTTTTTGGACCCGATGGGTCCCTTTATTGGACCGATATCTTGGTAGGTGAAGTAGGTCGTAAGGAACCGGATGGGACTATTACCAAACAGTTTGTAGCCCCAGGGGTTAACCCCATTGCGTTTTCAGATGATGGTCGTCTCTTTGTAGCGCTTGATTTTTTAGGCGATGGGCTTTATGAACTAGACCCTAACCTCACGGAGGCACCACGTCCCATAATTGTAGCTACCGAGGCAAATCCATTTCCACTAGGATTTTTTAATTCATTTGACTTCGGTCCTGATGGGCGCTTATACGGTCCCTTGTTTGCGGCAGGGTTGGTTATAAGCGTAGATGTGGATAGAACCGGTGATCCTACATCAGATCCTTTTGCCGATGGATCAGCCCAAGTACTGGCGGGAGGATTTGTAAATCCTGCAGCCGCAAAATTTGATCCGGAGGGGATGCTTACCGTACTGGATCAAACCGGAGAGGTTTTTAAAATAGACATAATGACCGGTACTACCACCTTGTTTACCACCCTTGATCCAGGACTCGATAATATGGTCTACGATACGGATGGAAGTTTATATATGACCAACAATGACGAAGGTTGGGTTGGCGAATTGTTGCCCAGTGGACAACTTCGCACTATTTCCCCAGGAGGGTTAATAGTCCCCCAAGGCTTGGCTTTTTTGCAAGGAGCCGACAATGTCGATAAGCTTTTTGTTGCTGATCAGTTTAATGTGAGACAGCTAAACGCAGTTAGTGGGGAACGAGAAAATAGCTATAAAGGCTATTTGATTCCGCCAGACCCTACGCAACCTTCTTTAGTATTGCCTATGAATATTTCGGCTGATGGGAGTAACCTGATTGTTTCATCATGGTTTAGTGCTGCTGTACAAGTTTGGAACCCTCAGACCGGAATCATAGAAAACTATCCCATGGGCGCACCTGTAGATGCGGTACGGGTACAGCAAGATATTGCCGTTTCGGATTTTGGTCTAGGTGGTGTTGTTTGGGCAAGTGACAATGCCAGTATACTTCCTATTGATAATGCAACGGTATTTGCCCCAGGCGGTTTGACCACCGATGGGGAAACCCTTTGGGTGGCCGATTGGGGCACGGGTATTGTTTGGCAAATAGATTTTGAGGGTAAAACGCCAATGGCACCGGTTGCGGTTGCTAGTGATCTTGTGAATCCAGAAGGATTGGCCTTAGATATAGATGGTGCTTTGATTGTTGCCGAAACGGGTGCGGCTCGTCTTTCTCGCATTGATTTAGTCACAGGTGAGAAGACGGTAATTGCCGAGGGTCTTGAGTTTAGTGGTCCTGGTCTTGAGGGTACACCTCCGACTTGGTTTTTCGATAGTGTTACCGTTGGCCCATCAGGAGCTATATATGTGACTGGGGGTGGAGCAAATATCATTTACCGCATCACAAAAGATTAACGATTAAAAAGGAAGTTTTGTCCAACTAGATAAAGGACTTTGATTTAGCTAAAACCATTTCAAGGTATTAAACTTTGAAATGGTTTTTTAGTACCCTCTTACTAGGGCGTACTTTTAAAAAATATTTGGTTTTACCTTTTTTTGGCAAGTATACAGCATACCTTTTTTTTGGCAAGAATTTATTTGCTAGCGTTATGAGGCTAACGTGAGCAGTGCTTTGCAGTTTTTATAGGAAGATTTCGGTATCCCGACCTTTACGCCTAAATAGCCTCAATTGCGTATTTTAGCTAATGTTATCCTGTAAAGCGAACCACGATGCTAAAACAATCCTATTTACTTCTCATTTCTTTACTTGCTTTACAGACTTCTTGTAAGGATAAAAAACAGACCGAGCTCAAGGAGCAAAAACCTCCCAACATCATTTATATTTTGGCTGATGATTTGGGCTATGGCGATATATCCAGTTACAATCCATCTGGAAAAATAAAAACGCCCCATATTGATAATCTGGCGGCGCTAGGCATTCGATTTACGGATGCTCATAGTCCGTCTGCGGTATGTACACCTACGCGTTATGGCATTCTTACAGGACGCTACAGTTGGCGTAGTCCTTTAAAAAGTGGCGTGCTTACGGGAAAATCTAAGGCGCTGATTCCAGAAAGTAGGACTACCGTTGCTTCGCTGTTGAAAAAGGCAGGATATCATACCGCATTCGTGGGAAAATGGCATTTAGGTTGGAACTGGGCAGAGAAGGATACTTCCAATTTCGGAGGCGAAGGATGGAATTATGAAGATTTTGATAATCTTGATTTTACTAAAGCGATAACGCATTCACCAAATGATTTGGGCTTCGATTACGCCTATGGGCATTCTGGTTCTTTGGATATGGCACCTTATGTGTATGTTGAAAATGGAAGTGTTACTGCAGATGTGAATCAAGTGACCGAGGATAAAGGCAAATACACCTGGTGGAGAAAAGGTCCAACAGCTTCTGATTTTGTTCATGACGATGTTACCCCCAATTTTTTTAGAAAATCTATGAAGTATATAGAGGAGAAGTCAAAGGAGGATGCGCCCTTCTTTTTGTATTTGGCATTGCCATCTCCTCACACGCCTATCTTACCAACAGAAGAATGGTTAGGGAAAAGTGGTATCAACCCGTATGCTGATTTTATGATGCAAATTGATGAGTATGTAGGACAATTGGTTCAAACAGTAGAAAATCAAGGAATTACAGACAATACAATCATTGTTTTTACAAGTGACAACGGCTGCTCTCCCCAGGCGGATTTTGCACTATTGGCAGAGCATGGTCATGACCCTAACGGAGGCTATCGAGGGCATAAAGCAGATATTTATGAAGGCGGTCATCGGGTTCCATTTATTGTAAAATGGCCAGCAAAGATTAAGTCGAAAACCGTTATCAATAGGACTATTTCATTGACAGATTTTATGGCTACCTGTGCTAATTTAGTAACTATTCCTTTAATGGATAATGAGGGAGAGGATAGTTACTCCTTGTTGCCCTTGCTGACCGATGACCCCAATTCGTCATATCTTAGAGAGGCGACGGTGCATCATTCCATCAACGGGAGTTTCGCCATTAGAAAAGCCAATTACAAGCTTATTTTTGCTCCAGGGTCCGGTGGGTGGAGTCATCCGATTCCAGGTAAGGACGATGTAAGTGATTTACCTGAATTTCAATTATATGATTTAGAAGTAGACCCTTCGGAAAAAGAAAATTTAGTACTAGTGCATCCTGAAAAAGTAAATGAATTAACCGAATTAATGGTTGCTTATATTAAAAACGGGAGAAGTACGCCCGGGCTGCCCCAACAAAATGCGCTATTACAATTAAATGGAAAAGAGTGGCATCAAGCGAAAACCTTGATAACTCCATAAAAATATTTTAAAAAATAACACTCGTACCTCATTATGAAAAACGCTGTAAAGATCATATCAATATGTACGCTATTACTTTTTGGTATTTCCTGTAACCAAGTCGCTCCACCAGCAGCTATTGGGCCGTTACCTTCAGAGCGACAATTAGCATGGCAAGAACTAGGCTACTATGCCTTCATTCATTACAACATGAACACCTACACGGATATGGAGTGGGGTACAGGAGGGGAACGTCCAGCTCAATTTAATCCTACGGAAATGGATGTTCGCCAATGGGTAAGCGTAATGAAGAATGCTGGGATGAAAGGAGTCGTGATTACGGCCAAACATCATGACGGATTTTGTCTATGGCCTACCAAAACCACGGAGCACTCGGTCAAAAACTCCCCATGGAAAAACGGATCTGGCGACATACTCAAGGATTTATCGGAAGCCTGTGCAGAGTATGGATTAAAATTCGGGGTTTACTTGTCTCCTTGGGATAGAAATGCCGCTAATTATGGAACATCGGAATATGTTGCCGATTTTCACGAACAGCTCCGCGAACTATTGACCAATTATGGAGATGTATTTGAAGTTTGGTTCGATGGCGCCAATGGCGGATCGGGCTATTATGGTGGTGCCAATGAAACACGTAAAATAGATAGTAAAACCTATTATGAATGGGATAAGGTCACTCAAATCGTTCGTGAATTACAACCCAACGCCGTTATTTTTAGCGACGGTGGTCCAGACATTCGTTGGGTAGGAACAGAAGAAGGATTTGCCAATGAGACGAACTGGAGCATTATGCGACGTGATGAAATTTATCCTGGATGGCCTAGGTATGTAGAACTTCGTTCCGGACATGAAGATGGTACGCATTGGCTACCCGCTGAGGTAAATACTTCGATACGGCCGGGGTGGTATTATCATCCTGGGGAGGACCATCAAGTAAAATCGCTAACGCGGTTAGTGGATACCTATTATGAATCCGTAGGAAGGAATGGAAATTTTTTATTGAACCTTCCGGTAGATGCTAGAGGTTTAGTCCATGAAAATGATGAACGACAATTAATGCGTTTGAGAAAACAAATCGATGCCGACTTTTCCAAAGAACTGGCTGGTAGTTCCGAGGTTTCTGCAAGTAATGTACGTGGGAATAGTGTTACCTATGGAGTGCAAAACACTATAGATGGAAATAGCGACACCTATTGGACTACGGATGACGATGTTACTACTGCAGCGGTTACAGTGAAATTTCCCCAGCCTACAGAAATAAACCGCGTTGTCTTACAGGAATATGTTCCCTTAGGACAGCGGGTCAAACAATTTTCTATAGCGGCTAAAGTAGGGGAAGAGTGGGTTCCTATAGATACTCAGACCACTATCGGGTATAAACGAATACTTCGCTTTAATACGGTAAGGGCAACGGCCTTTCGTTTGGATATTCAAAAGGCTAAAGGATCACCGCTTATAGCGAACTTGGAATTATACCGTGCGCCAAATTTATTGGTACAGCCTACCATTCAGCGAAATAGGAATGGTATGGTGCAAATTACTGTTCCAGAGACGGCCGTTGTTGTATATTATACCTTGGATGGAAGTATGCCGACCAAATATTCTCAAAAATATCAAGCACCGTTTATCGTGCAGGCACCAACGAACTTAAACGCAATTGCTTATGACCCTGAAAGTGATACGACAAGCGAAATGGTAAGCCGGCGTTTTGATATTCCCAAGGCCGCTTGGAAGGTGGTTTCGGTCAGTTCGGGAACTATGGAGGCTACACAGAATGTAATGGACGAAGATCCGAATACGGTTTGGGCAACGGACAATAAGACGCCAGGCCCGCAGGAAATTAGTATAGATCTTGGAGCGGTGCATGCTGTGAACGGATTTACCTATTGGCCAAATCAAGAACGCTACCCTTATGGTATTGTGACCGATTATTCCTTTTACGCAAGTAGTAACGGAATACAGTGGAATTTGGTAGCCGAGGGGGAGTTTTCAAATGTAGTCAACAGTAGGTTGGAACAGGAAGTCAGATTTGCAGAGACTAAAGCAAAATATATAAAGCTAAAAGCTAGAAAAACTGCCGGTGAAGACCCACGGGCATCTTTTGCCGAAATCGGTGTACTCACGAAAGGGTAAACGGGCTTAATGCATCCTAGATTATTTTACTCCTTGAAAAATATTTTTCGATGTATTGTTAACGTCCTAGTTACCATGTGTCGATTAGTAAAATAAAAAATGCCCTAAGAACTTAGGGCATTAACTAGAAAGTTACGCTAGTTTTTAATTTAGTTTTTTACTAGTAATCTAACTGCTGTTTTTTCATCGCCCTACGGTAATTCATGGCCACGGCATCAAACTTAAGATGTAGCTCTTCAGTAAAGTCAAATGGGACCTGTTCTGGGCGTTGAGACTCTACAATGCGCTTATCTTGATCAAAGATGACCTTTTCAAAGTCCTGAAGTACGGAATCCGGTTCATCTAAATTGTAATTGCGACCTATGATACAATAACCACGGCATTTGTTATGAGATATAGGCTGAGAAACGAAAAAGTAGACCATCCCTTTTTCTCCACCCCATCCCAACCGCAGTACTATACTGTAGGGGAGATGAAGTTCATAGCGACTTTGGCGCTCCGGCTTCACTACATCATCATTCGCGAATATGGGAAAATCATCCGTATTTGCTGCTTCGGGCCGTGTTACGGAATAATGCAATACGGAGTCTTTTACAGTGACTTTACACTCTGGTACCTTGGGTCTTTCAGGGTCGCCCAACAGCCCTGGATGTACCCAAGGAAAATGACCAAAATCCGTAAAATTTTCTACTTGCCTAGAGCTATCGCTCTTCCAATCAAAAGGTCCGGTGTTGACCAGTTTCCATTCTGTATTCTCGTATTCTGGGATATCCGGAAGATTGTAAACTGGCTCTTTTAAGGCCACCCAAACCAGACCAAACTTTTCTTGGCAGTGGTAGGTAGGTGTTTTTGCCTTTGCAGGAATTTCAGCCTCCGGAGCTTGTGGAATCAGTACACAATCCCCTTTCTTGTCAAACTGCCATGCATGGTAAGGGCAAACCAGGCAATCGTCTTTTATCCAGCCCAAAGAAAGCGCTGTTCCACGGTGTATGCAGACGTCGCGCATGGCGTGAACCTTTCCATCGGCAGTACGCCAAACTACTATCGCCTCATCCAATAAAAAGGTGCCGTAGGGTTTGTCTGCTGTTATCTCATGACTATAGCCCACAGGGTGCCAACAACTAAAAAGTTTTTCAGGGAAGATATGATGTTGTTTTTCCATTCGAATATTATTTACATGAACAAGTGTTCATGTAAATATATACATTTGTTAATAATTTACCATGTAATTCATGTATTTAATTAAGGTTGGTCTTAAATTTGGACGTATGCTAAAGGAAACCAAAAGAGACAGATTCTTTTCTAAAACCCTTGTTTTGATTTATCAAAAGGGGTTTAAGGCTACCACTATGCGTGACATCGCTCAAAATCTAAACTTTGAAGTGGCCAATGTCTACAATTACATCGATTCAAAACAGTCGTTTTTGGAGCAGTCTCTTTTTGGAATACAACAGGAATTCCTTAACGCTATGAACGCTATTGAAGATTCAGAATTTCACGCACCGGAAAAATTGGAGCACCTTATTCGTTCCTACGTTCAAATAACGTCTAAAAGACCTTATGAACAAGCTTTACTTGTTAATGAGTGGCGGAATCTGAACGAGCCTAAATTACAAGAGTTTGTGAAACATAGGGAAGATTACGAACAGAAATTGGAAGGGATTCTTATCGAAGGTATGAGAACGGGTCAGTTTAAGGAAATGGATTCTCAAATGGCTACACAGATAATCCTAGCCACATTGCGCTGGTCTTACAAGCAATTTCTAGACCAACAGCGAACAACCAATCCTTTAGCTATGCAGAAACAGCTTATTGATTTTATTCAAAACGGCATAGCACTACCATAGTGGTCGATTTCTGCTTTTTAGAAAAGTTCAATCCCTTTTCCCTATATTAGCAACATGCTCTCCAAGAAAACAAAATATGGACTTAAAGCCTTGGCTTATTTAGGGGTTCAAAAGGATAAAAAGCCAGTGCAAATAGCAGAAATTGCAGAGCAAGAGAATATATCGCAGAAATTTTTAGAAAGTATCTTACTCTCCTTAAGGAAAACGGGATTTTTAGGTTCTAAAAAGGGAAAAGGTGGCGGCTATTACCTGATAAAAAAGCCGGAAGATATTTTAATGACTGATGTGATGCGTGTTTTGGAGGGTCCCATTTCTATGGTGCCTTGTGTTAGTTTAAATTTCTATGAAACCTGTGAGGATTGTCCAAACGAGAATGAATGTTCTGTCCATAAGCTAATGCTTAAGGTTAGGGATGCTAATTTAGCGGTTTACCGTAACAATTCATTAGCCGACTTACTTTCCTAATTAATAATTTCTATTTTATTCGAATTAACTGCTTAGTATATTCGTAGTTTTCTTCTTCATTTATTATTAATCTACTAAATCTATAGATTAATTATAAATTAATAAGATTTACATACTTGCAAACTCAATATTTATTCTATTTTTGTTATCCTATTAAATTAGTAGGGTATTAATTATTGTATAGCATATGATTGTAGATCAGTTTCTTTTTGATAAGAAAACTTCAGGACGTAAGTACGATGCTGATAAGAAATCTGAGCGTCCTATTAGGAGTGTTGCAAAAGCTATAAGTTGGCGTTTGATTGGAACTTTAGATACCTTGTTAATCTCATATTTATTAACTGGGAAAGTTGCTTTGGCCGCTTCGATAGCTTCTATTGATTTCGTAACTAAAATGTTTTTATATTTTTTTCACGAGCGTTTGTGGAACAAAATTAATTGGGGTAAATAAAATTGTATTATGAGATTTACGCAAGAGGAAATCAATCGGTTAAATGTTCAATTCAAAGGGATACCGCCAGTAGAAATCATTTCTTGGGCAGTAGAGCATTCCATTAAAGCATTGGTGACAACTAACTTCCGACCTTATGAAGTTGCTATTTTATATGCAGTATCTCAAGTAAAAAATGATATACCTGTGGTTTGGTGTGATACAGGATATAATACACCAAATACCTATAAACATGCTGCAGTACTTATTGAACGGTTGGGTTTACATATAGATTTATATGTACCCAAACAAACAACAGCACATAGAGATGCTGTTATGGGAATACCTCAACTTGATGACGATAGGCATGCCTTATTTACAGAACAAGTAAAGCTAGAGCCTTTTAGAAGGGCCATGACTACCCACAAACCAGATGTTTGGTTTACAAATCTTAGAAAAGGGCAAACTACTCACAGGGATAGTTTGAATATTCTGAGCTTAAGTAGCGATGGCGTGCTAAAAGTAAGCCCATTTTACCATTGGAACGATACACATTTGGATGCTTATTTGAAAGAGAGAAACTTACCTAACGAACGTAGGTATTTTGACCCAACAAAGGTATTAGAGAATAGGGAATGTGGTTTACATACTTAATAGAAGCAAGAAAAGAGACATATGGAAATTAGTAGTATAGAATTAGAGTTGTCACAGAAACCTGAGGTAGCATTGTTAAATGACACTTCGCAAATTAATACACTTGAAAATGAAGCTATTTATATTTTCCGTGAAGTGGCAGCGCAGTTTGAAAAACCAGTGTTGTTATTTTCTGGAGGTAAAGATTCAATTACCCTAGTACGGTTGGCTCAAAAGGCTTTTTGGCCAGCGAAAATACCGTTTCCTTTGATGCATATTGATACTGGGCATAATTTTCCAGAGACTATAGCATTTCGTGATAGGTTGGTCGCGAAATTAGGGCTGCAACTAATTGTTAGGAATGTTCAGGACTCTATAGATCAAGGAAAGGTAAAAGAGGAGTCTGGCAGGTATTCTAGCCGAAATTCTTTACAAACCACCACACTATTAGACGCGATAGAAGAATTTAAATTTGATGCTTGTATTGGCGGAGCACGCAGAGATGAAGAAAAAGCAAGAGCTAAAGAACGTATTTTTTCTGTACGAGATGATTTTGGCCAGTGGGATGAACGTAATCAGCGTCCGGAATTGTTTGATATGCTGAACGGACAGATAGAACTAGGGCAGAACGTAAGGGTATTTCCTATTTCTAATTGGACAGAATTAGATGTTTGGTCCTATATAAAGGAAGAAGAGATGGAAATTCCTTCTATCTATTTTGCACATAAAAGAAAGATATTCTTGCGAGACGGATTAATATGGTCTCATTCAGATTATGTGTATCAGGAAGAGGATGAGGAAGTGTTAGAGGAAATGGTTCGTTTTAGAACGGTGGGTGATATGAGCTGCACAGCTGCGGTATATTCAGAAGCAACAGATATTGATGCTGTAGTCCAGGAAATTAGAGATTCAACTATTTCTGAAAGAGGTGCACGCATAGATGACAAGCGCTCAGAAGCAGCCATGGAAAAAAGAAAACAACAAGGATATTTCTAGTAAGGGAGACGCGATACTAGTTTTAACTAATACAAAATCTCTTACTTATTACTAAAATTATGGAAGTACTTAAAATTGCAACAGCAGGAAGCGTAGACGATGGTAAAAGTACCTTAATTGGTAGGCTCCTATACGATACTAAATCCTTAACAACCGATAAGCTACAGGCTATTGAAAAAACAAGCAAGCAAAAGGGTTACGATTACCTTGATTTCTCTTTAGCTACAGATGGTTTAGTGGCAGAAAGAGAACAAGGAATAACCATTGATGTTGCCCATATTTATTTCTCGACTCAGAAAAAAAGCTATATCATCGCAGATACCCCTGGGCATGTGGAATATACACGTAACATGGTAACCGGTGCGTCTACATCACAAGCTGCCATTATTTTGATAGACGCTAGAAAAGGAGTAATAGAGCAAACAAATCGGCATTTTTTCATAAATAATTTGCTCAGAATAAAAGAAGTGGTCGTGGCTATCAATAAGATGGATCTCGTAGATTTTTCTGAGCAGCGGTATAATGAGATAAAGGCAGATTTTCAACAGTTAATAGGTAAACGGGATTATGAAGATCAGCGAATTACGTTTATTCCCGTAAGTGCATTAAAAGGGGATAACGTGGTGTATAAATCTGAACATACAGCTTGGTATGAAGGAAATACTTTATTAGAGCATTTAGAGGGGTTGGATTTAGAGGCAGTATCCAATATGGGAACACCAAGGTTTCCAGTGCAATTTGTTATTAGACCTAAAACTGATGATTTTCACGATTTTAGAGGATTTGCCGGTATGGTTTATGGCGGTGAATTAAGTGTGGGAGATGCTGTTGTAGCTTTGCCTTCGCAAACAAGATCTAAAATTAAAGCCATTTATTTTCATGATAAGAAGTATAAGAAGGCTTCAAGAAGATCATCTGTTACGATTACATTAGAAGATGAAATTAATGTAAGTAGGGGAGATATGTTAGTTAAGATTGATGATTTACCAACTATAGACAAACAATTTACAGCAACGGTTTCATGGATGGATTCTCAAAAACTTACCGCTGGCAACAAATATATCGTACAACATGGCGTCAATAAAGTGCTAGCCAAGGTAGCTAGTGTTGAGCACAAGATAGCTCCAGATTACTCTGGTATAGATACAGAAACAGTATCGTTAGGAATGAATGATATAGCTCAGGTTAGTTTTAGATTAAACAAGCCAATTTTCTATGATAAATTTAAAGATCATAGAACTAACGGGTCATTTATTCTAATAGATACGCAAACTAATAGTACGGTAGGTGCGGGATTCATCAATTAAGAGCACCTAAATTTATCCTTAATGATGTGTGGTATTAAAATTACTTATGTTTTAATATCTATTAAATCTATAGGATAAATATATTAATAAAAATATGCTAAATAAAGAATTGGTGGAGTAGTACATTAATGGAAACCAATCACACATCATAATAAGATATATGCAAAGCTTTAGAACAGAAATAGAAAATCCAGTTGTTGAAAAAGATATTTTGGAACTGGAAAGAAAGATTCATGAGTTCCATGACGGAAAATTGGATGAGGAAAAATTTAGAAGTCTTCGTTTAGCTCGTGGGGTTTATGGTCAGCGACAGCAGGGCGTTCAGATGATTCGTATAAAATTGCCCTATGGGAAGGTTTCGTCAAAGCAGTTAAAACGTATTTGTGATGTTTCTGACGAATATTCTACTGGGCGTTTGCATATTACCACCCGCCAGGATATTCAAATTCATTATGTGGATTTAAATCGTACACCCGCGTTATGGGCTGAGTTAGAAAAGGATGAGGTAACTCTTAGAGAAGCCTGTGGTAACGCTGTTCGTAATGTTACAGCCAGTGAAACTGCCGGTATAGATAAAGACGAGCCATTCGATGTTTCTCCATACGCGGATGCCTTATTTCGATATTTTTTAAGGAATCCAATCAGCCAAGAAATGGGACGAAAGTTTAAGGTTTCCTTTTCTGCTAGTGATGCTGACACTGGTTTGTCTTATATGCATGATTTAGGTTTTATAGCAAAAATAAAAGATGGGGTCAAAGGTTTTAAAGTAATGCTTGGTGGTGGCTTAGGGTCGCAACCTAGACATGCAGATGTGCTTTTTAATTTTTTAGCTGCGGATAAAATTATTCCTTTAATGGATGGAGTTATCCGTGTTTTTGATAGATATGGCGAGCGAAAAAGTAGAGCTAAAGCACGCTTAAAATTTTTGTTGAAGGATGTAGGATTAGACGGATTTAAAAAACTATTGGAAGAAGAACAAAAGGCAGTTCCCATCAGTTCATTTTATATTGATGCACTTGCCTACCCTAAAATAGCTGTGGCAGAGACTACAGTTCAAAATGTAAAAATTACGAATAGCGAAGCTTACGAAAAATGGAAGTCCACCAATATTGTATCTCAAAAACAACAAGGTTTTGTAGCCATTGGGATTAAGGTGCTTCTTGGGGATTTCTATACGGATAAGGCGCGGTTATTGGCAGACTTGGTGCAGCAATATGCGGCAGGTGAATTCCGATTATCACTCCGTCAAAATATTTTAATTCCGTATGTAAAAGAAGAACTGGTTCCGTTTTTTTATACTGAATTAGAAAAGCTTGGGTTTGTTGAAGCGGGATATAACAAAGCTTTAGATATAACTGCTTGCCCGGGAACGGATACTTGTAATTTAGGAATTGCAAGTAGTACAGGAATCGCGGTAGAGTTAGAAAGAATCATTAAGGACGAGTATCCGCAGTACATAAGTAATTCGGATATCGTGATTAAGATAAGTGGTTGTATGAATGCTTGCGGACAGCATAATATGGCTAATATAGGATTTCAAGGTATGTCCGTGAGAACTAAGGATAAATTGGTGGCGCCGGCCTTACAAGTATTATTAGGTGGTGGTAATATTGGAAATGGAGAAGGGCGTTATGCAGATAAGGTTGTAAAAGTACCTAGTAAACGAGGCCCAGAGGCATTACGACTCATTCTAGATGATTTTGATACGAATGGTAATGATTTGTCCTACGCAGATTATTATCAGGAAAAAGGTCAGATGTATTTTTATGATTTTCTAAAGCCACTAACGGATATAGAAAACCTTACGCAACAAGATTTTATTGATTGGGGAAATTCAGAACGATATGAAAAAGCAATTGGAGTAGGAGAATGTGCAGGTGTTGTTATCGATTTAATTGCAACATTACTATTTGAAAGCGAGGAAAAAATACAACATGCAGAAGAAAATTTTGAAAAAGAAAAATGGGCAGCAAGTATTTATCACGCCTATTCTAGTATGGTGAATTCTGCTAAAGCATTACTTACCGCAGAAAAAACCAAAGTAAACACCCACAATAGTATCATTGCAGATTTTGACGAAAAATTTGTGACAACAGGTAGGTTTTCTATAGAAGGAGGTTTTAGCGCTTTGGTGCTTCAATTAAATAAGAATGAACCATCAGAAGTATTTGCAAAGCGTTATTTGGCCGATGCAAAATCATTTTTGAATCAGGTGGAGAATTTTAGAAAACTAGAATTGACAAATGTTTAGAAAAGGAAAATTAACCGTTGTAGGCGCTGGCCCTGGAGATGTAGAATTGATAACATTGAAAGCTATAAAAGCTTTGGAAGGGGCAGCTGTTGTTTTGTATGATGCTTTAGTAAATGTTGATCTTTTAAAGTATGCTCCAAATGCTGAAAAAATTTTTGTAGGTAAAAGAAAAGGGTGCTACGCCTATCAACAAGAGCACATAAATGATTTAATAGTAAGTAGGGCAAAATCTCATGGTCATGTTGTTAGATTAAAAGGGGGAGACCCTTTTGTTTTTGGTAGAGGCGCTGAAGAAATGGAATTTGCTGCCGAAAAAGGTGTCGATGTTGCAGTTGTACCGGGTATATCCTCTTCTTTATCTGTAGCAGCAAATCAACATATACCCGTAACAAAAAGAGGGTCTTCCGAAAGTTTTTGGGTAATAACAGGCACTACAAAGGAACATAAGCTATCAAAGGATATCGCCTTAGCGGCAAAGTCTAGCGCAACGGTGGTTATTCTAATGGGAATGTCTAAGCTAAGTGAAATTGTTGCTTTGTTTACTGCAGAGGGGAAAGCTAAAACCCCAGTGGCTGTTATTCAAGATGGTACTACAAAAAGAGAGAAAATAGGGATTGGAACTGTTGCTTCTATTGAAGCTAAAGTGACGGAGCAACAGCTTTCTAATCCGGCAATTATTGTTATTGGTGAAGTTGTACATCATAGAACACAACTTTTAGCCCTAAAAAGAAAACATCAACAAGAAGCTATTTTCGTTTAATGGAAAGAAATAATTTATACCCTATTTTTTTAAAAACCTCCAGCCTCCACGTACTGGTAATTGGAGGAGGTAATGTAGCGGAAGAAAAACTAAAGTTTTTAACTAAGTCCAGTCCAGATGCTACAGTAACTATGGTTTCACCTATGTTTAGGAAAGCTACAGTAGCATTAGCAGCTAAGTATAAGGTTAAAATGATATCTGATGTTTACAATAAAACCTATTTAAAAGGAAAGCATATAGTTGTCGCTACTACAGATGTTCCAGAAGTGAATGTACAGGTTTATGAAGATTGCAGACCACTTGATAAATTAGTTAATGTTGCGGACAACCCACCATACTGTGATTTCTATATGGGCGGCATTGTAACAAAAGGTAATGTCAAAATAGCAATTTCTACCAATGGTAAGTCCCCTACTACTGCAAAACGTTTACGTCAGTTTTTTGAGGAAGTAATACCAGAAGAT
>CBDUKC010000007.1:0-26957 GCA_965367705.1 uncultured Maribacter sp.
CCTTGAATGTAGTTCCTGATCTTGGCATCCCCCAACACGAAACCGAAGGAAGAGTTCAATGTGCGGAATACGAAAGTTTTTATCTAGTAAACGTGTATGTTCCCAATTCGGGACAACAATTGGAGCGGCTGAACTATCGTAAAACTTGGGATGCCGATTTTTTAAAATACCTAAGGCGGCTTGAAAAGAAAAAACCAGTAATAGCCTGTGGGGATTTCAACGTTGCGCATCGCCCAATAGACCTTAAAAACGACAAGGCCAACTACAACAAAACTGCCGGCTATACCCAAATCGAAATCGACGGAATGGACAATTTTTTAGCTGCCGGATTTGTAGATTCCTTTCGAGAATTACATCCAGAAAAAATAGCCTATACCTATTGGAGTTATCGCTTTAAATCTCGGGAACGCAATGCAGGATGGCGAATCGATTATTTTTTATTGACCAACTCTCTAAAAGATAAGGTGAAAATGACCAGCGTGTATTCAGAAGTGATGGGGTCGGACCACTGTCCCATCGGGCTAGAAATTAAAATCTAAAAAACGCTGTCAATACTGCCCTATTCCTGTATATTAGTTCAAGCAGCAAGTTCCAAAACAAGATGTTCTTTAAACTAGTGAATTTTATCAAAAGCATCGTTTATAATTTCCTAACGTAACCGAAAACCATTTTTTTAAAGTCCTTAAATTCTTCGGAAAAAACTTCCATCCTTTTGTTGAGCTTTCGATGTTGATCACGGTAATTACCATCTGAAATTCCCTTTTCACCTTTTTCCAAAAGGGCCAGCAGTTTTTCATGGGCAACAATATCGTCACTCAAATAGTCGAATAAATTTTCATGTACGGTATCTAAATTCTTTAACATTTTTCCATATTCGGTTTCATTGATTTCCCGTTTATTAAGCAGGTCAGTAAAGAACCGTGTCTCGTCTTTCCAAAAGGCAACGGTACTGAGCCATTCGCGACTTTCTTGGTGTAATACATTAAGGCCTGCACCTAATAATAATTCTATTTTCGGATTTTTTGTTTTTGTTTTCATCTTATGTGTTTTTAATTTGTACTTAAAGGTTATACCTTCTTAATTCTATTAGTTGTCCAAAAATTTGTTGCTCAGCCAACTGTATGGTAAATTAATTTTTATTTAATCAGGATTTCGCTGTAGCTACCCGCCTTGTTATATATAGGAATTACTTTTCTTCATTACCCTTACGCTTTTCCTATATTGTTGAAGTAGGAAACCGATACTTATACTTTTGCTGTTAACATAGACCACTTTATTAAATCGATAATTTAGTTGTACTCCTCTTATCACAATATTCAGTTTGTCTCTTGTTCTAGACTTTCCTTCCTCGTTTCCTTTTCACTTTATTTTTACTTATTAACTTTAATAAGGAAGTAGCTTTATGGCTATTATCAACCTTTCGTAATAAACCTCTATGGTTTGTTCACTTCTTTTTTAAGCATTTTTGACATCCCTTGTAGAAACATCTTCGTCTACACCCATGATATTATAATTGCTTCATATGATTTATATATTCTGATAGCGCATACCTATTATATAAACTAGCCTCAAGGCTCTTGCGGGCATTTTCTAAAAGATGTCGTACCTGTTCAAAGCTTTGGTCGCGTATCATCGCAATTTCCTCAAGTGTAAATTCGTATTTTGTAGCCAATTCAAAGACTGTTCGCATGGGCAAGGGCAGATGATATAATACCATATCCGTATGATTTCTAATGTTCTCCTTACCGAGATCCTTGTCCAATTGATACATGATTCCCTTTTTATCGTCTTCTACGAAAACATGGTTGAGCACGCAGTGGTTCCTATGGTACAATATATCTTCCTGCTCCTCTAACATAACTCCATCCCCGTTACCATTAGTACTAAATTCATCTTGCATTTCATCCCATTCGGGTTTTTCAAAAACATCAATATTTTCAAAAAAATACACATTGAACTCCTCATCAATACTAGTATCTTCCAAAAGCGCATTGATATTTTTGAACAACCATGGATAAAGATCCTCCTTGTCTTTTACCTCGTCAAAATAGTTGTAGGACTCAACTAACAGTTGATCTAAAAAATATTCCACACTGTATTTTCTTTCAGAAAATTTTCCTTTTATCATAACCGTATTCAACCTATCTGTAATGTATCTTTTTACTTGAGGTAATATTTTCAACAAGAGCCGATTGAAGGCGTTCATTTCACCTTTGGCGTGGTAGGTATTTAAATCATTAAAGGTACATGTCACGTAAATGCGAAACTCCTTTTGACTTTTGTAGTTGATTATTCTTTCTTGCATTAGAACAGAATTAATATTGGCAACAAAAATGCAAACCAGATACCTTGTGCAAAATGACCTAAATCAGTCGTATCAATTTTTTATTAGGTAGTTATCATTGTAAAATCATTTCCCTACTGATGTACATCATTTTAAATACTGTAGGATGCTATTACTTTTATTGTGATTTAACAGATTTCCGTCTATAAGGAAATGAAAACAATATAATTATGAAAACGGATGGACAGATAAAACAAGATATTTTAGACGAACTGGTATTTCTACCCGACATAGACGAAACCCAAATTGGTGTCATCGTTGAGGACGGTGTAGTAACCCTGACCGGTTTCGTAGATGCCTATCCAAAGAAGGTGGCTGCAGAAAAAGCGGTAAGAAGCGTGGCCGGGGTACAGGCCGTTGCTGAGGACATCGTAGTAAAGTATGGTGACGACTATAAAAAAACAGATAAGGAAATTGCAAAGGCTGCGGTACATGCCCTTAAATGGAACGCATCCGTGCCTAAAGAAAAGGTAATGGTAAAAGTAGAGAATGGCTATATCTATCTTACGGGGAACTTAACCTGGGAATATCAACAGAATGCCGCAAAATGGGCGGTTCAAAACCTTTTAGGTGTTAAGGGGGTCGTCAACAACATCAAACTTGCACCAACTGTGGAACCTTTCAACATATCTGGAGAGATAAATAAAGCTCTTGAACGCTCCGCAGACCTTGAAGCAAAAGGTATACGAGTCCAAGTTGACGGGAGCACGGTTCAATTAAAGGGACGGGTACATTCACATAGAGAAAAGAAATTGGCCGAAAGAGCCGCTTACAAAGCCAAAGGGGTTACCAAGGTGCAAAACGATATTGTTGTACAACTCTATCCCGAATTTGCCGATTAAAACATGATATCCTTAAAAAGAATACCGCATAGCGATAAGGTACTGTTCCCCAAGTCGGGCATTACCAAAGGTGGACTTATAGCGTACTATGAAGCCATTGCGACCTATATACTCCCTTATTTAAAAAATCGCCCATTGACCTTACATCGCTTTCCAGATGGAATAGATAAAAAAGGATTTTTTCAAAAGAATGCTTCGATTTATTTTCCCGATTGGATACAGAGGGAAAAAATAAAAAAGCAAGGTGGATGGGTAAACCATGTCATTTGCAACCAAAAGGATACATTGATATACCTAGCGGGGCAGGGCACGATAACACTTCACATTACGCTTAGCACACTAGACAAATTGGACTATCCGGATAAATTGATATTCGACCTTGATCCGCCAAATGGCTCATTCGATACTGTAATAGATGGTGCCCAAGCCCTCCGGTCTTTGTTGGAAACCGAATTAGGGCTTACCTCCTATCCCATGCTAACAGGCTCATCAGGTATACATTTAGTGATTCCTCTAGACAGATCAGAGAATTTTGATGGGGTACGGTCCTTTGCTAAAAAAGTAGTGCACTATTTAGCAAAAATCCGTCCCAAAGACTTTACCGTTGACATGCGAAAAGACGAACGTAAGGGTCGATTATTCTTGGATTATCTACGCAACTCGTATGCCCAAACGGCCGTTTGTCCTTTTTCTGTAAGGGCCTTAGAAAATGCGCCTGTTGCCGCTCCCATTAGTTGGGAGGAACTAGGTAAGGGCATAAAAAGCGCACAAAAATATACAATCCGCTCCATCTTGGATAGGCTAGCACACACCCCTAACGCATGGAAAGATTTTGGTGAAAAACATTATTGTTTGGACAACGCCAAAAAGAAACTGGAACATTTATCAATGACAACAGTGGATACTGATATTGCTTTCAAAGCTAACTTTAAAAACATATAAAAAAAGATTTATGGACACCATAGCACGGCGAATAAACGCACTTTCCAAAGTCACCAAAAAACTTGAGAATGCCATTGACCTTGATCCGTTGATCAAAAAACTCTCCGATTCCAATGTGGTGCTTTTGGGCGAGGCATCGCATGGCACTCATGAATACTATACTTGGCGCAGCGCCATTAGTAAAAGACTCATAACCGAACATGGGTTTAATTTCATTGCAGTCGAGGGAGACTGGCCGGATTTTTACCGTGTAAATCGCTATATAAAGCGGTATGAAAACAGTAAAAAGACTTCGGTAGGGGTGCTTAAGGAATTCAATCGATGGCCTACTTGGATGTGGGCAAACTGGGAAATTGAAACCTTGTTAAACTGGCTCCGCGATCACAATACCGGTTTGTCTGCACATAAAAGGGTGGGTATGTACGGGCTAGATGTTTATAGCCTCTGGGAATCTATTGAGGCCATCATCGATTATCTGCACTTACATGATAGAACACTCTTGCCTGCAGCTAAAAGGGCCATGGGCTGTTTTGAACCTTTTGGTGATGAAATGGGAATGGCCTATGCCCGTTCTTTACAGCGTTTTTTACCCAAAACCTGTGAGAACGAAGTCATTTCCCTTTTAAGCACTATCAAACAACGAGCGCCAACCTTTAACAATGATATCGAGGCCTCGCTAAATATGGAACAGAATGCACATATAGCCCATAATGCAGAAAAATACTACCGTTCAATGGTCTCGGCAAACCAAAGCTCGTGGAACCTGCGCGATAACCACATGATGGAAACGTTAAAACGACTCCTGCACTTTTATGGCCCCAAGCCAAAGGCTATAATTTGGGAGCACAATACCCACGTAGGGGATGCCCGGGCGACAGACATGGCACTGGATGGTACCGTAAACGTGGGGCAATTGGTACGAGAACAGCTTTCGCACCTTAACCCGAAAATTGTAGGTTTTGGTTCCTACCAGGGAACCGTGGTCGCCGGGTCAGAATGGGGAGCACCCATGCGAAATATGCACGTACCTCCAGCCATAGATGGTTCTTGGGAACATCTTATGCACCAGACCGGAAAAGGAAATCAATTATTGTTTTTGGAAGATATTAAGGAGAACGAACTGTTTAGCACACCGATAGCTCATCGTGCCATTGGAGTGGTGTATCATCCAAGATATGAGAAAATTGGTAATTATGTTCCCTCGGTATTACCTAAACGTTATGATGCCTTTATACACATAGACACTTCACAAGGCGTGCACGCCATGGATGTATATGTTGATAGAACCCAATTGCCGGAAACCTACCCTTGGGCATTTTAGGACGTATCAAAGACTATTTTTACTATTTATTTGTCAATCCAAGTGCATTAGATTGACAAATAAATAGTAAAACATAAATCAAGAACCAAATCCCGAACATTTTATCAACTGAACCAAAACTAAAGAACCCAATGCGAACAAAACTGTAAGGCCCAACTGTTCAAACGATATGGGTAATAACGAAAGTGCATCTGCTATTGGTTTAACAAGATAGGCGGCGAACGTTATCAGTAACGAAAGTGCAATAGCAGCCCACACCCATGCATTTTTAGTGACATCATTTTTAATAAAGGATACTCTTCGCTTAGGTATATTGAACACATTGAACAACTGCGCCAGTACCAAGGTATAAAAGGCCATATTATTGATGATATCCCAATTTAGTTTCATTACAAAGTTCGCATAGACCACAATACCTAGGACCGAAGCACTGATAGATAGACCGTAGACTATGGTAGCGTTCCAATCGGAACGAGTCATTATAGGCTCCTTTGGATCGCGAGGTGGTTGTTCCATGATGTCTTCTACTCCTTTTCCTAGACCCAACGCCAGTGCGGGAAAAACATCGGTAACCAAGTTTAGGAACAAAATCTGTAACGGCAGTAGGGGTGCTGGAAGGTTCATGAGCGCTGCTATCCCTACAGAAAGTATCTCCGCCAAATTGCACGATAGTAGGTAGATTACAAATTGCCTAATGTTCTGAAATACTACCCTACCCTGTCGTATCGCCAGTTCTATTGCAGTAAACTTGTCGTTTTTCAAAATCACATCAGCCACTTCACGGGCGGCTTCGGTTCCACGAACACCCATAGCAATACCGATATCGGCTTTTTTCAAGGCCGGTACATCATTGATGCCATCGCCTATCATCCCAACAATATTTCCGTTTTTTTGATGGAAGCTTACCAAATCTAATTTCTGTTCTGGGGTTACCCTAGCAAAAACAGAGGCATTGAGAAATCGCATTCTATCGGTTCCCTCACCATTTATTATATCCTGTAGTTCTTTGCCTTCTACCACGTGTTCGGAGGAAGCTTCTTGCTCTAAAAGTCCAACTTCTTCGGCAATTTTTTTAGCGGTCTTGGGGTGGTCTCCCGTAGCCATAATAACTTTAATTCCCGCTTTTTTATAGATATCTATCGTTGCCTTTACATCTTCCCTTGCGGGATCAATAAAAGCTATGATTCCTAGAAAAACAAGTTGTTTTACCATAGTATCCTTTTTAGGGATTCTTTCTACTCTCTTATAAGCGAATGCCAATGTGCGTAAGCCTTGGGCAGCCAATTCATCTACTTTATTACGCCAAGCTTCCTTATCTAGAAAACTATTCTCTTTTTCGTTTTCTATAATCGTATCACAAACAGCTACCAAATTCTCAAAGGCACCCTTGACATAAACATAGAATCCTTTTTTGTTTTGATGTGCCGTAGCCATTAATTTACGATCGGCATGGAAAGGTAATTCCAGCTTCTCGGGATTATCCTTTCGGATAGATTTTACATCATACCCGGCATATATTGCAAAATCCAGCAACGCAACTTCGATAGAATCCCCTTGTTGGTTATCATTAGAAAGACTTATATTGTTGCAAAGAATACTAGCCTTCATAATTTTATCAAAAGCTTTGTTTGTCTTAATAAAATCGAAACCCTCAGTATTCTTTTGGGATACCTCGCTAAGGGATATATCTGCCAAAACTATAGTGTGCACCTTCATTTTATCCTCTGTTAGGGTCCCTGTTTTGTCCGTGAAGATAATATTGGCAGCACCCAAGGTCTGTACTGCCTCAAGTTTCTTAATGATAACCTGCTTTTTAGATAACCGCAACATTCCTTTGGCCAAAGCAATAGTTGCAACAATAGGGAGGCCTTCAGGAATCGCAGCTACAGCTAAGGCTACACCCGTTTCTATCATTACCAACAGCTCTTTGCCACGAATGTATCCCGCAATAACGATAAGAATAGCAAAGCTCAAGGTCAACCAAATTAGCCATTTGCTCAATTCGTTCAATTTTTTTTCCAAGGGAGTGATTTCCTTTATGGCATTCATTCCCATTTGTTGAATTTTTCCCAATTGAGTATAAATACCCGTGGCTGTAACGATTGCCCGACCAGACCCTGTTATGACCATGGTACCTTTGAAGAGCATATTACGCTGATTGCTTATAGGGGTTTTTGCAGGTAGAATTTTAGTCGTTTTGGATATAGGAACGCTTTCTCCGGTCAGGGCTGATTCCTTTACCGTCAAATTTTCCTCTGAAATCAACCTAGCATCGGCGGCGACCACATCGCCTGTCCGTAAAATGATGATGTCACCTGGCACCAGTTCGGAAGCTTTTAACCTTTGGATTTTTCCAGAACGCAGCACATAGGTCATAATCTGTCCCATTTTTCGTAAGGCTGCCAAAGAACGTACCGCCTGAAATTCCATAAAAAATCCGATTGTAACAGAAATTAGTATAACTACCACTATGGCAAGGCCTTCGCGCCAATCGGTAAAAAGAAAGGCCAACAGAGAAGCCACTACCAAAATATAAATGATGGGATCTTGCAACTGGTTCATTAAAATACGCCAACGTGACTTTGGCCTATCTTTTGGAATCTGGTTTGGCCCAAATGTTTTAATCCGTTTTTGTGCATCATGGATATCCAATCCGTTATCCAAATCGCTATTCAACTGGGCTATAATTTTTTTGGCGGCGCGTTCAAATGGATTGTGAATCATTTGGGCATATTTTTTTAAAACACCCAAATTTACAAGCCCAAGATGCAAGGAACAATGAGATGCATCATGCCCCTAGTTAATCTAGGTCATATTTTTGGAACCAACATATTCCTCGTGGCACCTAATGACTAAAAAAAGAGCGCTTTCCATAAGGGAGCGCCCTTTTACATCAACCAATAAACAAAAAAATAATTCTTATTTGAGGGAACACAACGGTCAATGAACCAAACTTAAGACTTTTAGTTCTTTAGTGCCCGTATACCTCCATTTAGATCATAGGCTTCCTCAAAACCAATGTCCATAAGTTCTTCTTTAGCGATCTTGCTACATTGTCCGGTCTGGCAATAAATAAATATAGGCTCGTTCCTATCAAAACATTCGAACGAATTTTCAAATACCTTAAGTGTAAAAAAATCTATGTTAATGGCATTATATAAATGCCATTGGTGATACGCCGAACATGTTCTAAGGTCTATTAATTGAACCGCACTATTAAAAACGGCAATTATAAATTCTGCCGCGTCTAGGGATTTTCCAATGGGGGATTCGGGGGGCATCATAGTCAATAATACTAAAAAGTTGTAGTAAAAAAGGGAGCGGCTAAAAAAACCTACCCACTCCCCAACAATCAATAAACAAAAAACTCCTTTACATTACTTATAGTTGCCATAGCATATTAGCGTTCTCCAAAAGTTCTCTCTACACGTCATCCACAGTTCCAATTTTATTTGTGTAAATATACTTTTGAGATAGCTGTCTTATGTAAACTAGTTTACAGATAAAATGTTTTTTTATCGTAAGAACCTCTTATTTTGAAGAAAACATTAAGAATAAATTAGGAAGTATAAAGCAAGGAAGGTTAAGATTTATATACAGATTCCTCCTTCATCGTAATGACAAAAAGTGAGGAATGAAGATTAGAAAACCGTATCTATAGTTTTAAAATTTTTATATAGTTGCGCCCAATTTTTAGTTGCCCCATATTTTCCCATTTTTTCAATAGGCGTGAAACGGCGACCCTAGAAGTATTCAACTCATGGGCCATTTTTTGATGCGTTGTATAAATAATCTTGCTTTTTGATAAATGCACTTTATCGCTGAGGTATTTCCGCAATCGCTTTTCTATATTTGAAAAAGCAAAACTCTCCACAACTTCCAATAATCCACTTATTCGATATTGGTAATTGTCGATAACAAATTGACGCCAACCCTTATACTTAATCAACCATTCCTCCATATTCTGCGTGGGTATCAATATTAGTTTACAATCGGTTTCAGCAATTACCCTAATCCCGCTTTTAACATTTCTGGCACCGATAACAAGTGCCATGGCGCAGGTGTCACCATGGCTCAAATAATATAGCAATAATTCGTTTCCCTCGCTATCATCTGTCAATACCTTTAAAACTCCAGATATTACCAAGGGAATCGATTTGATATAATCCCCGATTTCTAAAAGTTTTCCACCTTTTGAAATCTCTTTATAAACGCCCACTGTTTGAATATCATGCATTAAGGCTTCTTCAAATTCATAGCCATTGTGCTCAATGAGCTGTTTGACCATATATATATTTTCTAACGTATTGAATCCCATTTTAAATTATATAATCACAGATCCATCAGGTTAAATTGGAATAGCGTTATTTTTACAAGCGCTTGACAAACTAATAAATATAATTCTGACAGGTCTCATCTTGTGAAAGTGCATATTAGGTTATTAGGTTCTAAACAAGGTAAATCCAAAAGAAAAAAAACACCCCCAACCCTAACCTAATTACATGGACGCATTTCGGTATTGGAAGAGGGCATTTTGGAAAGCTAACCGTATTTAAAATCAAGCTATTTCTATAACTTTCGGTGGACGTTTTTTCGCCTCTTCCTTTTTAACCAGTTTAAAACTCAAGATACCATCCTGATACTTGGCTTTAATTGCTTCTTCTTTTACACTTTCAGGTAATTGCAGCGAACGCTCGAAGGAGTTGTAACTAAATTCACGACGAGTATAATTATCGTCCTTTTCTTCTTCTGAATGTTCTTTTTCTGCAGTGATGTTCAGACAGCCGTCTTCAATGGTTACGTTGAAGTCTTTTTTGCCAAAACCGGGAGCGGATAGCTCAATCTCGAAATCATCGTCCGTTTCTTTAATATTCAATGCAGGTTGGGAAGTGTTTCCGTTCCAAAAGGTATCTGGTAACATATTCCTTACCCATCTGCGATTATCGAAAAAATCATCCATATCAAAGAAATCCTGTGTGATCAGATTTCCAAAAGGTCTTCTTCTAAATTTTACTAGTGACATAATGTTCTAATTTATAGGTTATACAATAATTAAATTTATTTACATTACGAAAATACAATAGCGTAAAGGCTTTGAAAATGACCTCCGTCAGTATGACTTTTTTTTTGCTTAGTTCGTTACTATATATATGCTACTGCAAAGGTATAATCCGTTCGAATTCGGTACAGGAAGTATCGAATAATAGGCGATTCTCTAAGATTTTTTCAAATTCTTCTTTTGTGGGTTTTATCAATATTTGGCTTTCTTTATTGTTTTTTTTTGCCAAGGTACCAACAGGCGTAATGAAATTGAGGTCAGTGAGGTTTTCAGGAAGTTCTGCACGTGCGAGAGAGATAATTCCTTCACCTTTATGAGAAACAACCCATACGCCCCATGCATCTTCATCGTATTTTGTATTGAGTATCAAGTGACCCTTAAAGGGTTTTAGTACTTGGCCTTGGCGAATGGCAAAAATGGTATCTCTTAAAATAACCGAAGTGATAAGGGTATCTGCCTTTCTTTCAATCGGAAAGGATTGTTCCCAACTAGTTACGTACAACCTGTTATTTTGAAGTTGGAGCTCGGGGTCGGCTTCTATTTCCTCAGCTGTCAAACGTACTGAAAGCTCCTTTCTTTTAATAAATGACTTGTTGTCTACAACTAGAGAAACACTATCAGCCTTACACCAAAAAATTCCCTGATAGGACTTAGGAATATTCAAAATTGGTTCAATACCGACCGGTTGCGGTTCCCCAAAGACCACTGGAGGTTGGCACGAGTGTAAAATACAGAAAAGAGCAAAACATAGAATTAATTTGAACATATTCATTTTAAATAATTAAAGTTAAATAGCCTTTCCTTCCCTCCTTTCGTTATTTTAACCAAACTAAGAGATGACGTATGGATTTAGGTAATGAAGATTTCAAAGTTCGCTAGATCTAAGGAAGTTAATCTACCGAAGCCTTATAAATTCCTGTACCATGTGCTCTAATCTTTCCATAACCAATCTTTCTGCTTACTATCTTTCGATCGTTTGTACATTAAGTTGGATTAAACTTCTGTTTTAAGGACTAACACTAATAAACCTATTCCTTCAAATATCTACGACTGCGCTCAAACTGATATTTGCTATACCATCAATGTTAGTTGTGTGAATGTATTCTTTGCTTAAAAAGTTTACATAGGAGGGTAATCCTTAATATCGATATAGTGCATTTACTTTTGAATACCGGTTTGGCATTTCATCTTTTTGCAACAGATAGACTTGGCCTCCGTTCAAAAATGTTTTTACCGCCGCCTTGTTCAACAAGGAAACACTTGTAGGAAGCGGCTCCTTATCTATACGCACATGCCTTTTTTCTAAATCGTATATCCCCCAAATATCTGCTTGATTCTCTATGAAAAGTGTATCGATTTTACCTTCTAAGGCAGCCGGTAAAACTTGTTTTATTTCGGAGGTGGTCCTACCCGTACCCTCATATTGCTTAAAAAGACCCATCTTTTCCTTACGCTCGGCATCAAATAATGGTTCCACTTTTTCCCAAGCCATTTCGTGAAGTAGAAATTTATCAGTTTCCGAAAGGTTACAGGAAATAGGGCGATCAAACAAATTCTTATAACTATTTTCCTTTTTATATATTGAAAACAAATACTCTTGGGTAGCAATTAGCATAGGAGGGTTCTGATCGCTTAACAGGGTGATAAGGCCTTTGTTCACAGCCCTGAAATATCTGGCCAATTCATTCTTTCTATCACGATCGGATTCTGCATGGCCATGGTACAACGCCCTACCCCGCTCATCGGCATGGCTTTTGTACTGCAGGCTTTTCGGTTCATGGTCATAACCTACGCGTTCTTCCAAACGGGCAGGAATAATATCGTCGATGTTTACCTTGGTAACAGTATGACGCGTGTTTTGGTAAAGGTTGATGCTCTCCAGTTCCAATGCCAGCACGTAAAACATGCCATCTCCAGTGAACATGGGCAATAGCGACTTAAGGTAAAAACCGTTAGCTATATAGTTAAACTCCTTAAAATATATCGGTAGGGTATACGTTTCAAAAATAGCATCTGAACGGAAAATTGCCAACCCATCTAATCGGTGTCGCCAGAATTCACTGTCGCCCAGTAATTCTTCAATGGGAGCTAACAATGCATCGATTTTCCTTGGTCCCATTTCTTCTAGAGCTAATTTTTTCTTTACCACTTTCAACTGGTTTTTTAATTTTATTAGATCTTTCCCCTGTAAAACTTCTTCCCCTAAACGGTATGTGGGGATAAAAATAGAGATGCAGGTTTCACTGTGAACGGCATCCAACCTTTCAATATCATTTTTTGTAATCAATTCCATGTCTAAATATTTTCACAATACTATTTCAGCCAAATTAACAGGAGTATAACTTTTAGAAAATGACATAGGTCAGTACCGTATTTATTAGAACAATATTTACGAAATGAACTCAATGAAAAACGGTAATTGCAGGCTATGAGTAAGTTTGGTTATATGGATAAAGTCACACAGTCTTATTCCTAATACTTTTAAAATAAGTTGATTTCAAAATATTAAAATCAACTAAACCCGTTTTAAAGCAGAACTAGGGTTTTGATTTTTTATCTTTAATTTAACGAAAGTTATATTCAAGCAATTTATTTCATATAAGTGTTCACAAATCATCAACACAAGAAGTGAATTTTAGCAAGTGTTCTATTCTCATTGGGCTAAGCGAAGAAGGTTCAAACCCCAGCAAGGTCACTTAAAAGTGACAACAAACAGAAACAAAGCCCTTCAAATCATAGGATTTAATTCGGCTATAGTTCAAATATGCTCAAAAATAAGATGCTCTTTTCTAGTAGTTTAAACATTATTTTATACCTCTACACACTGTTCTGGATGAATAAACGATTTACATGGATTAGTGTTAGGGTATGTATATCCCCGGTCCATTTGGCCTTGATTTTATATGATTTACAGCCTTAGTATACTTAAATAAATTTAATCATATAAATTCCAAGTCAAACTACTCCACTTGAACATTCAATACTTGAAGAATTTTGGTGAATACAGTGTAATTATCATAAACCCCTTGAAATGCTTGAGATTGAGGCCCATAGGCAAAAATAGGCACCATAACTGCTGTATGATCTTCTGTTGTAAAATCACCTTCTATTGTTCTATTCTTTAAATTCCCTTGTGGTATCGTGAACCCAGAAGTTTCATGATCCGCGGTAACAATGACCAAGGTATTACCCGAGGCATCTGCAAATTTTACCGCCTCGGTAATCGCGCGATCAAAATCGATACCTTCAGATACAATTCCAGGTACATTGTTATGGTGACCATAACTATCAATTTGGGCGCCTTCGACCATTAAAAAGAAGGGTTTGTTCTTATTGTTCAAAAAAGTTATTCCATTTCTTGTTGCCTTAGCTAGCACAGCTCCTCGACCTTCTAAAACACTTGGTACACCACCCTCCGAAAAAAAATGTGCGACACGTTCTTCTTTACGTGTTTCTATTTGATCACTGTGCTCCTCGATTACAAAACCTGTTTCTTTGATACCGCCAGAAATAGATGCTCCACCACCACCGATAAGGAGTGAAAGTTTACTTTTATATAGGTCTAAAATAATTCCTTCCCTATCTGAACGGTCTCTTCTATGTGCATAAAAAGTTGAGGGCGTAGCTCCAGTAATCTCATCTGTGGTGATACAGCCAGAAACAAAACCCTTTTCATGTAGTATCTCGGTTAGATTTAATACCTTATTTCCCAAACTATCAACTCCTATTGCGCGATTATTTGTTTTTACACCCGTAGCTAAGGCGGTTCCAGCAGCAGCCGAATCCGTTGTAAAATCATCTGCTGATTGGGTCTTTAACAAGCCTATACTTTTGAATTGGGTTAGGGACAAGGCTCCACCATTAGCTAGTGTAGAAGATGAAATTTGGGTAAGCCCATTGCCGTCTCCTATCAACAAAATAATATTCTTGACCTCAGCATCCTTTTGATCTATTTTATAAGTGGGTACATATACCTCCGAGATTTCGGTATTGTTATAAACCCGATCGCTTAATGTATTTAAGTACGAAGTACTCGCATAGGGCATATCTGTATTAATATAATCCACCCCAAGATCCACAAATACCTTCCATGCGGTTTTGGAGTCGGGAGTACCCCAAAAGCGGAAGGGTTTATTGTAACTATGCGCTTTATCGATGGTAGACTTTACCTTTTTATAATCCTGTATAGTTAATCTACCTTTTCCGTTCCAAGATGAAAAATTTTTAAAACTAAGACTGATTAACGCCACTTTATCCCATATTTCGCTATTCTTTGGAGCATCCAAACTCTGGTAGTCAAAAGTTATATACGCTGGATAATTGAAATAATCATCAACTTTAGGACGGTTCCCTGAAATAACGATAGAAATGGATAGATCATTAACAATCTTAGGATATTCCTCTAAGACCAATTTCAATTGGTTCAAGGTAGCATAAGGCTCAGATTTAATATCAATCAGAAATTGTAGGGACTGACCTTTACCTAGTTCCAAAGATTTCATAGCTGCAATAGGCTGCAAATAGAGCGTTTGTAGAGTACGGTGAGGCAAAATATCAGATTCGTCATGAGCAACATAAAGATTTCCTTCCTTCAGAAAAACATCTATTTCAATAGAATTGATTCCATTCGCGTAAGCGCTCCAAAAAGGCACTTCTTGTAAATAATCATTATGCGAATGGACTTTAAAGGATTGGGAATTGACAAGTTGCATGGTTAATCCTAAGACAACTAATACAGAATAGTGTTTTAACATGGACTTTATCTAATAGGTTAAACTTGAACGGGCAACAGATCAAAAACTAGCACGTTGCGATAGCCGTACGAATATAATCTTCTCTCGCACCAAATTAGCTGTATAAAGATGCAAACCTTTGCAATTTTGGAAACATGAACTTTAATCTAAGGCCTAATCCAAGGACATCAACTAAAATAAAGGTGAAATTCAAAGGTGATATATAACCCAAGCATACCTATTGAATTCTAGTGTACGCCCACCATATAAAATAGGAAGCGTTAATTTATCTGTCAGGTTTGTAATTCCAAAAAGTTATACATTAAACGTATACCCAGATTCCTCGTATTCGTTTCTCACTCCACACTACTAAACAGAATTGAATTTACTGAAAAGCTGGTTATCATCGTAGTTTTCAAAATGAATTACAATCGTATAATCACTATTCTAAATACAAGGTTTTCAAATGTTTATATCTACGTTACCGAAGTGTAAAGCTATGCAAACCTTTGCATAGACATTTAGCAGCAAAAAATTCCGAACATCATAATTTTATTGTTAATTGGTTAACAGATTAACTAATTTAAACAATCAAAAATGAAGAAAATTAAATTCTTAATGCTGATTTTCTTGCTCGGAATCGCCTCGATTTCATGGGCACAGACAACGGTAACGGGCACCGTAACCGATGAACAAAACATACCTTTACCAGGGGCAACGGTCCTAGAAAAAGGTACTACAAACGGTACAACTACAGATTTTGATGGAAACTATACTATTAGTGTTGCCAATGGTAATGCAATTTTAGAATTTTCTTACATTGGTTATTCAACAACAGAAGTATCGGTAAATGGTCAAAACAACATCACAGTACAATTGGCGGAAGATGCCACCCAATTAGAAGATGTTGTCGTGGTAGGATACGGTATTCAAAAAAAATCAGACATAACTGGTGCTATTGCTTCAATTAAAAGTGAAGACTTTAACCAAGGGGTAGTAGCAAACCCTGGGCAACTTTTACAAGGAAAATTGGCAGGGGTCAATGTATCCAACGTTAGTGGAGAACCAGGTGCCAATCAAAATATTATTATTAGAGGTGTAGGTAGTTTACGATCCGGTACAACACCACTTTTTGTGGTAGATGGTTTTGTCATAGACAATTCTCCCACTGGAATCGCCTCTAACCCACTTAACTTTATCAATCCACAGGATATTGCGTCCATGGATGTATTGAAGGATGCCTCGGCTACCGCAATTTATGGAGCAAGAGCTGCCAATGGCGTTATTGTAATAACGACCAAAAAAGGAAAGGCAGGAAAGACCGAAATGAACCTTAATGTTTCTACGGCTTTCTCCACAATTGCAAATCCTATGGATGTCTTTAGCGCTAGTGAATTCAGAAACCAAGTTGCTGCGGTTGGAGGAACCTTGTTCGATGCTGGCGCAAGCACGGATTGGCAAGATGAGCTTACAAGAACTGGCATCTCAAACAACGTTAACTTATCTATGAGTGGTGGTGCCGCTGATAAGTTTTCGTATTTTGTTTCCACTGGTTTAGATGACCAACAGGGAACCTTGGAAAACAGTTCTCTAAAACGGTATTCTGGCCGTATTAATCTTAACCAGAAAGCGCTTAAAGGTCGTTTTAACGTTGACTTTAACTTGACCGCCTCAAGAACAGAGAACGAAAGACCCGATACAGGGGGTAATATTGTTGACATGCTTTCGCTCAATCCTACCTTACCACCTTACACCAATGGTGAACCAAGCTTCTTTGATGAAAGGATAAATCCTTTGGTAAGAAATAGGATATATAGCGATGAGGCAATAAGCAATCGTATTCTAGCGAATATATTACCTTCCTTTGAAATTATTGAAGGCCTAACCTATAAAATGAATTTAGGTATAGATTATATATCCACGAATCGGGATGTACAAAGGACACCATTCAATCTAATAGAAGGTTTTGAATTTGGTTTTTTAGACACTAGAGCCACTATCAACAGTAATACCTTGATTGAAAACACAATTACATATACCTTTGAAACAGGAAATCACAGCTTTACATTACTTGGAGGACATTCGTACCAAGAAACGTTCTTTCAACAAAAAAGATTTGAGCTAGAAGGTTTCGCGGACAACGGAATTGAGCCTCGTTACCAAGATCAGATAAGTACAGATGTCTTCCCCACCACCCTAACTTCAGATGCCTACAAAAATGAACTGCAGTCTTTTTTCGGAAGAGTAAACTACGGATATGCAGATAAATATTTAATAACAGCTACGATGCGTGCGGATGGTTCATCCAGATTTGGTGAAAACAATAAATATGGTTATTTCCCATCAGTAGCATTTGGATGGAATATTAACAAAGAGAGCTTTATGGCAGAAAACTCTATATTTAATATCCTAAAATTAAGAGCTAGCTGGGGGCAAACAGGAAACCAAGATGGAATTCCCAGCAAAGTAAGTTTAGCTAGTTATATAGATTCCAAAACAGAAAATGACACCTACCCTATTGGAGGCAATGAAGTTTCCTTGGCAGATTATCCATTTGGAACGGTTCCGGTGAGGACAGCATTCCCAACACTTCAATGGGAGGTAACTACGCAAACCAATATCGGTATTGATTTTGGACTATTCCAAAATAAACTTTCCGGTACCTTAGATTATTTTAACAAGGTAACGAGTGATGTAGTCAACTTTTCAAATAGAACTGACCCTATACAACCCACAGAAAAGATTTGGACCAACCTTGAAGATTTGGAAATAAAAAATACCGGAATTGAAATTGCGCTGGATTATCGAGGTAGTTTTACAGAGGACTTTACTTACAATGTTGGCGGCAATTTTACCTATACTGATAATAGAGTAGAAAACTCTCAATTCGCAGTAATTACGACCGGAGCCGCTCAAGGTGCTGGTCAGACCGGAGCCACCATTAATGGATACATTAATGATGAACCTATTGGTGCTTTTTTCATGAAAGAATTCATCGGTATAGGTGACGATGGAAGAAACATATTTACGGATGTAGTCCCAGATGGCGAGTCTTTGGATAACGATAGAATTGTGGCTGGAAGCGCATTACCTGATATTATTTATGCATTTTATTTTAAGTTCAATTACAAAGAGTTTGATCTTGGGCTCAATTTTAATGGAGTATCTGGCAATAAGATATACAACCATACGGCGATGACCCTATTCTCTAGAGGACAGTTAAGCAGGAGTTTAAACACAACAGATTTTGCGGTACAGTTCCCAAATGAAGACAATAGTAATTCGAACGAAGTCTCTACGAGGTATTTAGAAGATGGTAGTTTCCTTAGGCTTAACAATGCTACCTTAGGGTATTCGCTTAGCCCTAGTAAAATAGGACTCGGTGATTGGATAAGTAACCTGCGACTAACCATGACTGGACAAAACTTATTTGTTATTAGCGATTATTCAGGTTTTGACCCGGAGGTAAACACAGGAAACGCAACAGATGGAATTCAAACATTTGGTATAGATCGATTTACATATCCGGCACCAAGAACTCTTTTAATAGGTTTAAATGTATCTTTTTAATTAAAAAATTGTTACAAATGAAAAATAGATTAGTAGTAATGACACTTGCATTAGGAGTCCTTTTACAATGGAGCTGCACCGACCTGCAAGAAGAACGAATAGACGAAGCGGAATTCGAAGGCCAAGGAGAAGTTATAAGTGGTGCGATTGCACCGGCTTATGGATACATTTCTTGGACTTGGCGGCATACCAATTATTATGGACTACAACTTATTCCTTCTGACGAGGCTATTCTGCCATATCGGGGAGGTTCGGATTGGTTCGATGGAGGTAAATATTTAGCTACCCACCAACACAATTTTACACCAACCAACGATTTAATTGGTGATGGGTGGAACGAGTTAACCACAAACATATCTAGGACCTTATCCGCCATAGAAGTGCTGACGCCACTGGCAGAAGAAGGGGACAGCGAAGCATCTTCAGCTTTGCACGAAATGATTGCGTTACGAGCTTATTTGAATATGTTAATGCTAGATAGTTGGGGCTTGGTACTTAAAAAAGAGAACTCAAGTGAACTCTCTGAAGTTTTAAGGGCACAAGAGGCTATTGACTATATCCAAACTGAGTTACTTTCTGTAGTAGATGTTATTAACGTTAACAGAGGCCCAGGTAGAATTACTCAATCTGCCGTTTGGGGATTTTTAGCACGCTTACATCTTAATGCAGCGGTGTATAGGGATCCGTATGGCACCCCCAGCTTTACGTCAGAAGATATGGACGCCGTAATTCAGTATACAAACAATATCATAAACTCTGGAAATTTTTCTTTATCCCCAGAATACTTTGAATTATTCAATGATGATAACAATAGCAATGCCGAATTAATATTTGCTCTAGATCAGCGAGGTCAACTCAGACGCGAGCACAGCCGTTGGGCCTATTGGTCCATCGCCGGTTCCATGTTTCCAAGGCCGGAATATCCAAGTGCAGATGGAACAGATGGCCCCGCTTTTACACCAGACTTTTTTGAGTCATGGGTAGATGCCTACGGTGATGTTGATCCAGCGGATGCCGATGCACGGTTTTTTCAAAGAAATACTATCGTCCCTGAAGAATTGCAAGACCTTACTGGTCTATCGCCTTTAAATGATGAGGACCACTTTTATTGTGCCGTCCCAGAAGATTTTGAAATGGATAGAGGGGTTATTCGCGGTACACAATGGGGACCAAGAAAAGGAGAGGATGGGATATTCTTTACCTGTGATGGTGGTGTACGTATTTACCCTGTTCAACAAAGAAAAGGAAATGCTCCAGATCGGGATGTGGCCTACGTAGACCATACATTAGAAATTGATTTTACCAATGAAGGGTCTTACCATAATACCGGGTACCGTTGTGCCAAATATCAATTTAGTAGAAGTTCACCAAACGGTAATAATTTTAGTAATGTTGACTTGGTATTAATGCGCTTAGCGGAGGTTTACTTGATGCGCGCAGAAGCAAAATTAAGAAACGGAGATGCCGGAGGGGCGTTGGCGGATGTAAACACGCTAAGAGCTGGTAGAACAGCGAGACCAGATCAGACACCACCTGCGCTTACTTCTTTGGATGCAGACATCCTTTTAAGAGAGCGAGGTTTTGAATTATATTGGGAAGGCTTCAGAAGAGGCGACCAAATTAGATTTGGCACCTATGAAGATTCTTGGACAGAGAAAACAGATTCAGATCCGAACAAAAGACTATTTCCTATTCCACAGAGCGCTGTAGATGCAGCATCAGGGATAGATGGTTTCTTAGAACAAAATCAAGGGTATTAATCTTAGTATTAGTTTGAGTTAGTTTGAGATGAAGGCAGGCAAATTATTGTCTGCCTTTGTTCATTCTAGAGGTTGACTCCTAAGCAAGTTTGTTTTCAGTATTTTGAAATAAAATTATTTCTTAATTACCGCAAATATAATGTCCAAATACTATTACCTTAAGTTAGCGTTAAATTTGATCTTAAGGCCTCCAATATTTCCAATTAAACTTGTTAAGAAATGAAACCCACTACGACCAATTTGTTCAAACGTTTACTAATCCTATTTGGAATACTATTGGGCTGCTCTTGTGCTGAAAAAAACGAAACAGCCGCAAACGTCAAGGAGGAAAAAATCAACTTTGTTGAAATTGTTTACCCTCAGTTAGATACAGAAAATTCCCGTTGGTTCTTTTTTGCATCGGCCAGTAGGCCTTTTGGTATGGTCAACTTAAGCCCAGATACAGAAATTGATGGTGCCTGGGGAAGTGGGTATCGCTATAAAACAGATACGATAAAAGGTTTTAGCCATATTCATGGGTGGCAAATTTCCGGACTTTCCGTAATGCCACTAATTTTGAACGACGCGGCCGACACCGCCGTTTTTACAGATTTCTACTCCAAATTTTCGCACGAAACGGAAAAAATTTATCCAGGTTATCATTCCTTAGTGCTGCAGCGCAATAATATTAAAGCTGAACTAACCAGTACTAAAAGAGTTGGCTTTCACCGTTATACTTTTCCAGAGAAGGAAAGGCCTGCAATCCTATTCAATCTGAATGGTATGTTGGGCCCCAGTGAAAACCTAAATGGAATTCTTACACAAAAAAACGATAAAACATTGATCGGTTCATTAGAAATGGCCCCCACACATCGGCGTCCAAAACCCCTCAAACTATTTTTTCATATCCAGTTGAATACATCAATCTCCTCTATTGAAAAGGATACGGAAACCAAGAACTACCTAGTATTTACAAATCCTGATAGGAAGGAGGTGCTAATGAAAGTAGGTATTTCATATACCTCGGCAAAAAATGCCGAACGCAATAGCATTTCCGAACTGAGCCATTGGGATTTTGACACCGTAGTAAATGAATCCAAAGAAGAATGGAACGATTTATTGGGTAGAATAAAAGTAAAGGGAGGTACGAACATACAGCAACGCAGATTTTATACAGACCTATGGCATGCTTTACAAGGAAGAAGAACCATTAATGATGTAAATGGCGCCTATCCAGATAATACAGGGGAAGATTTTCAAATTGGACAAATACCTATGTCCGAAAACGATACGCCGCTTTTTAATCATTATAATTCAGATTCCTTTTGGGGTGCACAATGGACCCTAAATACCCTTTGGGGTTTAGTCTATCCAGATATTATGGAAGATTTTGCCCATTCCTTGATGCGCTATTATAAAGATGGCGGACTAGTACCCAGAGGGCCATCTGGCGGTAATTACACCTATGTAATGACTGGGGCTTCCTCTACCCCATTTATGGTAAGTGCAATCCAAAAAGGAATTGTTAGGACCAACTTAGATAGTATATATCAAGCTCTAAAGAAGAATCATTTGACTGATGGCATAATGGCAAAAGCGGGCTATGAACACCAAACAGTTTTAGGTGGTGGACTGGAACATTATATCGAAAAAGGATTTGTTCCCTACCCCATTCCAGAGGGTAAATTTGGTGGCCACCAAGACGGTGCAAGCCTTACCCTAGAGTATGCCTACCAAGATTGGACCTTGGCCCAGCTTGCCAAAAAATTAAACCAAACAGCAGATCACACTTATTTTTTAGAACGTTCTAAGAACTACAAAAATGTGTTTGACAGCACTACCGGATGGATTCGACCTAAAAACGTATCAGGTACATGGCTCGAAAATTTTGATCCCTACCTCTATGAAAATGGATTTAATGAAAGTAATGGGGCACAATCTACTTGGTTTGTTCCCCATGACATAGCGGGTCTGGCAGAACTCATGGGAGGTAAGGAAGCCGCTGTTGAAAAATTAAACAATCAGTTTAAAGAGGCACAGAAACTAGGTTTTACATCTGGTACTTCCCACGCCTTGGAATTACATCCTGAGTATAGCCGCATCCCCATAAACTATGGAAATCAGCCCTCCATGCAAACCGCCTATATATTTAATGCTCTCGATAGACCAGACTTGGCCCAATATTGGTCGCAAAAAGTGATTGAAAAGGTGTTTAGCGGTTTAGACCCTGGTACTGGATATAATGGAGACGAAGATCAAGGGTTAATGGGAAGTTTGGCCGTTTTAATGAAGTTAGGGCTCTTTCAAATCAACGGTGGAACCGAAAATGACCCAGAATACCAAGTGGGAAATCCTATTTTTAACGAGGTCGAAATTAAACTTCATCCCAAATACCACAGTGGAGACGTGTTTAATATCAAAACGAACAAAATCAGTACGAAGGATACCATCTTTAAAGAAGTACGCCTAAATGGTAGCATATTAGAAACAAACACGATTCCTCATTCCATACTTACTAGCGGAGGTATATTGGAGTTTGAATTTAAACGAGATTAAATGAGGGAATTGGATTATTAACTGTATGTAGCACCTTAAGTGGTAAACAACAGCCAAGTTTTTTTTTCGTATTTTTCTTCATGGTTTATATAGGCTTTGAGCAGGAACCATACATATAATCGATTTATAAATGATGTTAAAAAAGGATCTGACCAATTATGAAGAAAGGTAGGGTCACCATTACAGATATTGCCAAGCAGCTCAATATTGCACCGTCAACGGTTTCAAGAGCCTTACATGATCATCCGGCACTCAAAAAGGAAACAAAAGCATTGGTCCGTGCTTTGGCAGATAAGTTGGGATATCAACCCAATTTTATGGCGTTAAGTTTATTACGAAAAGAATCGAAAACCATAGGAGTCATTGTCCCGGAGATTACCAGTCATTTTTTTTCCGCCATTATTACCGGTATTCAGGATATTATTGCCAAATCGGAATACAATATCATGATATGTCTTTCCAACGAATCCTATGAGGAAGAAGCTGTAATCATCAAAAAACTATTAAAAATTCAAGTTGATGCAATTTTAGTTTCACCAGCTTCGGAAACAGATAATTTTGACCATTTTCGAACCTTACAAAAATATAATATCCCAGTCGTAATTTTCGATAGAGACTGCCCTGGGTTTATAGCGGACAAAGTATTGGTTGATGACTATGCAGGAGCTTTTCAAGCGGTAGAATACTTAATAAAATCTGGTTGTGAAAAAATTGCACACCTAGGCGGACCTTTAAACCTTAGTACTACAAAACACAGACTACAGGGATATCTAGATGCTTTGGAAGATGCAAAAATACCCATCCGGAAAGATTATATAGAACATGTAAAGGGTTTTTCACACAATGATGGACTTAAGCCTACGAAAAAGCTATTGAAATCAAAAGATTTACCGGATGCCATTTTTGCCATGAACGATAATATAGCGATTTCAGCGATGCACATTGCACGTAAAATGGGGCTAGAAATCCCAGGAGACATATCCATAGTTGGCTTTGATGATGAGCCACATTCCTCGTACTTTAGACCTGCGTTATCAACGGTTTGGCAGCCGGTATACAGTATAGGGATGTTATCGGCCAGAATTGCGTTAAAGCGCCTGAAAAGCGAAAGTCCTGAAAGTTTAGATTTTCGCGAAGAAATTTTTAAGCCAGAACTCGTAATAAGGGAGTCCTCTAGGAAAATTGAACTTTAAAATGAATCAGGACTCTCTCAAAAAGTAATGCAAAGGTTTGCATTCCCTTTTGGAGGTTATTGCTTTCCAACGTGGTTTTTTTATTGTTTTTTTATAGTAATTGGGATGTCTCTACATACTCGTTAAAGAATGAATTTATGGTCGTTTTGCCCAAGGAACTTTTTAAGCATTGCTATGGTAGTTATGCCATTGCCGCTGTTAACGTCTTCACCATGGAACAAGTACACGGCTTGTTTAGGGCTGGCGAAAAGGCCAATGCCCCCTTCTTGGTACAAATTACCCCTGTAGCCAGAAACTATGCGAACGCTATAATGTTGACTGCCATGGTTAAAGCAGCTTCAAAGATATATCCAAAAGCGGTCTATTCCGTGCACCTAGACCATGGTAATGAGGAGCATGCTATGAACGCGATAAAATCCAATTCCTATCATTCTGTAATGATAGATGCTTCTCATGACGATTTCAATACTAATGTGAAGAGAACTAGGGCAATTGTACAGGAAGCGCACAAAAAAGGCATCTTTGTAGAGGCTGAATTGGGTATATTGAGCGGCGTTGAGGATGACATTTCTATTGATGAGAAATATGCCCGTTACACAAGCCCCAATGAAGTGGAGAGCTTTGTAAAGTATACCAATTGTGATAGTTTGGCAGTTGCAGTGGGAACCAGTCATGGGGCCTATAAATTTAGTTCGGGCCAAGGTATACAATTTCGTATATTAGAAGAAATACAACAAAAACTACCAGGATTCCCTATCGTACTTCATGGCGGTTCCGCAGTAAATCTAAACGAAGTACAACGCATAAACAATGCAGGGGGAACTCTAAATGAAAATGCCTCAGGGGTAGCCCCTGAAGAAATTGTAAAATCGATTCAATATGGGGTATGTAAAATAAATATCGCCACAGATGCACGACTTTTATGGACTAGGGTACATCGGGAATTTTTTAAAGACCATCCTGAACAGTTCGATCCGATTGTTCCTGGAAACACCTATATGGATGCCTATGAAGCATTCATGCTACAGAAATTTGATCTCTTGGGAGCCACTGGAAAGGCGGCCGCATTTAATACAAAAACTAAAAAATGAGCAAGCAATCCATGTTATTGGTAAAACCGAATAAAGACACACAACCCTACCACAGGATAACACCTCAATCCGCTAAATGGAACTATCTTTCCTTTGAGGCGCGCCAAATGACCGAAAATGAAGTTTGGGAACATGAAACTCAAGGAAATGAATTGGTGATAGTATTGCTCAGCGGAAACTACAAGGTAACCAGCAATAAAGGTACTTGGGAAACAACAAACGGTCGTACCAATGTGTTCAAAGGTATAGCCCACACCCTATACTTGCCCAGGAATACCAGTTTTACCTTGACAGCTATGAGCAAAGACCTTGATATTGCTTATGGCTGGTGCAAGGCAGATAAGGATTATGATGCAAAATTTGTGACTCCTGAAGAAACACCTGTCGTAATTTTTGGCGGGGACAACGCAACACGTCAGTTTAATGATTTGATACCCCCGGGCTTTGGCTGTAATAGTATTGTAGTACGAGAGGTGTATACACCTTCGGGCAATTGGAGTTCCTTTCCTGCGCACAAACACGATGAGCGTATCGTAGCGAAAGATGGCACTGTCTTGGAACCGATACAAGAAGAAACCTATTTTTATAAATTTCAAAGGCCAGAAGCTTACGCAATTCAACAGGTATACACTAAAGATCGATCCTTAGATGAAATAGTAAGACCAAGACATAATGATGTAGTTATGATTCCCAAAGGATACCATCCCGTTGTAGCCGAACATGGTTTCCATTGCTATTACCTCAACTTTTTGGCCGGAACCGACCAATGTTTGGCAAATACTACTGATACGGATCATGAATGGATTTATGATTCTTGGACCTCAAAAGACAACAGATTGCCTTTGGTAACCGCAGCAATGAACAATCAATAATATATGAAAACACGGAAATATGACGTCATTACCTTTGGAAGGTCTTCTATAGATCTCTATTCCCAAGATATTGGTTCACCATTTAATGAAATCAAAGGCTTTGACGCATTTGTTGGAGGGTCACCATTAAACATTGCCGTGGGCTGCGCTAGACTAGGGGTCAAAGCAAGTTTATTGACCGCCGTTGGCAAGGATAAAGTGGGAGAATTTATATTAAATTTTCTTAACAATGAAGGCGTAAATACAGCATATATTCCTACTAAGAAATTAGCAAGGAGCAGTGCGGTGGTTTTGGGCATAGAACCACCGGATAAATTTCCCTTGGTCTATTATCGTGATAATGCCGCGGATAGTCAAGTTAGCATAGATGATGTTGATCGTGCCGAGATTCCAGATCACCGGATGTTACTCATAAATGGTACAGCGATGAATATGGAGCCCTCAAGGAGTGCCACATTTTATGCGACTGAAATTGCGAGTAAAAATAAGGTTGATGTAGTGCTAGATCTCGATTTTAGGGCAGACCAATGGCACGACTACCGTGCGTTTGGTGTAACTATGAGAGCGGTTTTACCAAAGGTGAAGATTGCTATTGGCACGGAAGAAGAAATCCTGGCTGCTACTATGGAGCATACTTCCCAAGTGACCATTACGGACCAACAGATTTCCGCTCCTGAAATTTCGGGCGATATAGA
>CBDUKC010000008.1:0-26653 GCA_965367705.1 uncultured Maribacter sp.
GATAATTTATTCACCATTCGATCTGTAAAACTTAATTGTGATGGGGCTTTGGGTTCCCGTGGTGCATGGTTATTGGATGAGTATACAGACAGACCAGGACATTTTGGTCATGAAACCTTGCCTATGGAATTTGTTAAGGAAACAGCACTTAATGGATTAAAACATGGCTTTCAGGTATGTGCCCATGCCATTGGGGACCGTGCAAATAAAGAAATATTGGACCGTTACGAAGCAGCCTTTACGGAGATGCCTAATGAAACCAATGACAATAGGTATCGTATTGAACACGCGCAACACCTCCACCCAGATGATATTCCACGATTTGCAGAGCTAGGTGTTATTCCTGCTATGCAGGCCGTACACATGTCTTCAGATAGAGAATGGGCCATTGATCGCCTGGGTGAAAAACGAATTAAAGAGGGCGCCTATATGTGGCAAGCCTTATTGCAAAGTGGTATTCCCATAGTAAACGGTACGGATGTACCCGTGGAACCATTAAACCCGATCGCTAGTTTTTATGCAAGTGTGAGTCGTAAAACCTTAAAAGGAATGCCTGAAGGCGGCTATGAACCGGAACAAAGAATGACCAGGGAACAAGCACTGCGTTCCTATACCTTGGATGCTGCTTATGGCGCATTCGAGGAAGAAATTAAAGGATCGATTACGCCAGGAAAACTAGCCGATTTTACAATTTATGATCAGGATTTAATGACCGTAGCCGAAAATAAAATTTTGGATACGAAAATTGCCATGACCATTTTTGATGGCGAAGTGGTGTATGAAAAAGGGGAATAGGAAATATTTTTTTAAATAGACAAAGATTACACGGATTTCACTTTCCAGCTATTTTGGTTTTAGGTGTATTCGAGTTCGTGCCTCAGATTATGTTACACAACGGGCTAGCCACACTTTTATAGGCTTACTTGCACAAGTTGTTTTCTAGCACCGCGCTTTGCGTAAAACAAGAGTTCGTTTGTGGTTGGGTTTTTCAAAGGCCTAGAGACCATTAAAGGCAAGCGCACTTCTTTGCTGTCTATGGCTTTTTGGAATGTCATTTTGCCGTTTTCGTCTAATTCTATTAAGAAGATATTTCTATTTCTACTAAGGCCCTGTTTGAACATAATACGTTCTTCGCTCATTTGTTGCGGATTTTCAGAAGCCGTACTGATAAAGAAGTAGGTGTGATTATTCTTGGTATAAGAGCAATACGAAGTATATGCACCATCACCTTGGGTCACCTCCGTTTTGTTAATGTTTCGCGCCCAAACTAAATCTCCGTCTGGAGCTAGCTTTACACTTACAATATCATTGTAATGATAGCGCTGAATCATTAAACGGCCACCGCTAGAGTTGGACTGTATGCTGTTACTTGTAAAATATTCTTCCGCGTTGAACAGGATATGTCCATCATCCGTAATATCCATTCCCTTAAAGACCAAGTCTTTGATTGTGGTTTCGTCTCCCCTTCCGAATTTATCCATCATAAACTGATCCGAAAACGGATTGAATTTTTCTGATTGAATTGCCAAAGAATTAGGCTGTAGTTTGTAATACGCGATACCGTTGTATCGGTTATCCTTGCGATCTGCATAAAATCCTAGGCACAGGAGTGCATCACCTTTAAAAATTGGTTTTAGCGCTTCTGGGAACTTTCCAGGGGTATCAAAAGCCTGTATGCTTTTATCTGTACTTGAAATACGCACCAATTCATATTGAAACTTACGCTCCTTGGCCGTAAAGCGTTTCTTTTTGAAATAGGCCTTACCTACCAAATAAACGTTTGATAGATCTGGCGAAAACACTACGTTTTCAAAGGCATAGTTTTTGTCTTCTACCGCTTCGGAAAAATCATGTTCCATCAACCTTCGTAAACTACCGTCGAATACGTGTATAACATGCTTATTCTCTTTTCGTTTTTTATAATGTGTGGTAATCACAAAAGCTGATTTTGTATCATTGAACAAGACCGACGTGGTAAAGCCAGATGCGAAATTTCTGTTGTAATAATTACGATCCAAAGGTTGTTGCACTGCATCCGATTCAATGGATAATAGTACTTCCTTAGTAAAATTGAATTCGGAAAATGGACTCCGATGAACTATATATTCATAGGCCAATGTTGAATAGTTGTATTCTAGAAAAAGCAAATACACTTGGCCATTTTTTACATAGGCCTCTACAAAATTAGCATCTTTTAGTTTGTAGTTATATTCCGATAATAGCTCTAAATCCTTGTTGTAATGCTCTACAAGATATCCTTTGGGTTTAAGTACGATACCGCTAAAATAGGAGCGTACGACAACCGTACCACCTTTCCCATCTTCTGCAATGGACAATAGATTGGAGTATTGATGCCTATCTTTAAGCGTTTCACCAAGGGTGTAGCTTAGCTGGGTGTCTTGGGCTTGGCTTCCGTATATCGCTATAGTTAGTAGTGTAAAAAAGAGATATTTCCTGAACATGATGAGACCGTTTTAATATCACGACCCAGGAAAATTTGCTTTACGTTTTTCTAAAAAAGCCGATGTACCTTCGGTAAAATCGTCCGTTCCAAAACAAGCGCCAAATGCTTTAATTTCCTGCTCGTAACCGTTTACAGTATTCATAAAACCAGCATTTACTGCTTTTATTGCATAAGAAATGGCAACAGATGAGTTATTGGAAATCCGTTGGGCTATTTTTGTGCAAAACGGTAGCAGTTCTTCTTGGGTAGTAAGATGGTTTACCAAACCATAGGATAATGCCTGTTCTGCCGAGATCATTCCGGCAGTCATAATCATTTCCATAGCCCTCCCCTTTCCTATAAGTTGCGGTAATCTTTGTGTACCACCATACCCTGGAATTACACCCAACGAAACTTCGGGTAGTCCCATTTTGGCATTATCACTGGCAACCCTAAAGTGGCAGGCCATGGCCAGTTCTAAACCTCCGCCCAATGCAAAACCGTTAACAGCGGCAATGACCGGAGTGGATAGAGTTTCAATAAAATCGAAAACTTTTTTTTGACCTTTTGCCGCCAATTTTCCGCCTTCTTTTTCAGAAAATTGAGCAAATTCAGAGATGTCGGCCCCGGCAACAAAGGCCTTTTCACCGCTACCTGTAAGAATGATAACTTTTATCTGTTCATCTTTATCATAATCAGTAAACACAGCATGTAATTCCCCAAGTGTTTCTTTATTTAAGGCATTTAACTTGTTGGGCCTATTAATGGTAATCGTTGCAATAGAATTCGCGTTTGTGCATAATAAGGTGTTGTAAGACATAGTTCAAGTTCTATTTTAAATTAGGTTTTCTTCTCTTTTGGGAATTTTACATAAAATATAGTGCCTTTGTCAGGTTGTGAGGTAAATTGGATACTCCCCTTATAGGTTTCTACGATGTTTTTAACCATTCCTAGGCCTAATCCCATGCCGCTATTCTTTGTAGTGAACTTAGGTTCAAAAATCTTTTCTCGATTTTCTTCACTAATGCCAATCCCATTATCTGCTACTGAAATTTTTACATCATCTCCCTCACTGGACACAGAAACTATAATTTTGGGAGAAGGTTCTTCTGGAACGGCCTGAATGGCATTTTTCACCAGATTGGTCACTACGCGTATTAACTGGGTCCGGTCTAATTTTGCAATTATTTTATCTTCAGTTGCACTAAAGTGTATGTAATCTTCATTGAAGATATCCAAGGCTAATTTTACGATTTTCACCACATCTAAGGTTTCGTTCTGTTGTGCTGGCATTTCGGCAAAGTTTGAAAATGCTGAAGCAATGCTACTCATCGTATCTATTTGTTGTATCAGGGTGTTAGAGTATTCCTTTAGTTTTTCTTTTATATTTGGATCTTCGGGATCAAATTTTCGCTCAAAGCTTTGAACGGTCAAACGCATGGGCGTTAGTGGATTCTTAATTTCATGGGCTACCTGCTTTGCCATTTCGCGCCATGCTTGTTCTCTTTCACTTCTAGCTAGTTTTACGGCACTCTGTCCTAGCTCGTCTATCATTCGATTGTAAGAGGATATCAACTTTTCTATTTCCTCACCTGGACTATCAATCTGTATTTTTTCGTTATTACGATTTAAATTGGTGCTTTCCATCATTTTGGATATGGTCTCCAAGGATCTTGTTATGTATTTGGAGATAACAAACGCCAGGGCAATAGCCATAATGAGCATTAAAAGGTAAACGCCGCCTAGGCGCATTAAGAACTCTCGTAGTTCTTTATCGTTAAAGGAATTGTCTTCAAAATAAGGCAGATTTAAAATGCCAATGGGCTTGAATTTACGGTCAGTGATGTAGGTGTATGAAGATTGATACCTGTCCCCGGCTGCCGCATTTTCTTCTACGTAACGCTTGTCTACGCTAGCTTCCAATTTGTTGAGGATTTCCGGGTCTATACAGATGGAGATGGAATCATTTTCAAATTTTGGCCTAGAACTCTTTATCAAATCTCCGTCCAAATTATACAGGTTAAAGTTCATATTCTGAACTACGGCAATTTCATAGATATCGGTCATAAAAATCAGACCCAAGTTCTCCTCTGAGACGGGGTAGGTGGTCTTTGCTATGGTAAGATCAATGCTTTGTCTTATTTGCTCCTCCTTGCGTTCCATTCTATTCTGATGGTAATCGGCATTTATTTCACGGAATTGGTAGATGGTAATACCTAAAATCAGCACAGAAGCGATCAAGACCAACAAAATCATTGAAATAAAAATCCGGGACCGTAAGGATAATTTCTTTAGCAAGGAGTATGGTATTTCGTTCAAAGTTAGCAAATATCGAACCAAAGTGGTTTCCGTTCACAAATGGATAATGATCCTTGGTCTAAAGGCCAGTTATACGGTGGTTATAATACTACTCCACCTGTGTTTTCCATTATGAATTCAAACAGTTCACTTCGCTCAGGCTTGGATATAACTTGCTGTAGCAAGCTATTTAACTCATTAGCTTCACTACATCTTTGGCAAAATAACTTGCAATGATGTTGGCACCGGCACGCTTAATAGCAACCAACTGTTCCATCATTACGGCATCGTGGTCTAACCACCCTCTTTCGGCTGCTGCTTTCAGCATGGCGTATTCACCTGAAACTTGATATACTGCAACAGGCACGTCCACTTCGTTTTTAATTTCACGAACAATATCCAAATAACAAAGACCTGGTTTAACCATTACAATATCGGCACCTTCATCTATATCTTGTTGGGTTTCTCGAATGGCCTCAAACCTATTAGCGGAATCCATTTGATAGGTTTTTTTATCCTTCGGAACATTTTTAAGGTCTACTGGAGCCGAATCCAAAGCATCGCGGAAAGGCCCGTAAAATGCGCTTGCATATTTAGCACTGTAGCTCATAATGCCTGTATTGGTAAACCCTTCATCTTCTAAAGCTTCTCGGATACTAAGGATACGGCCGTCCATCATATCGCTGGGCGCTACAAAATCTGCACCAGCTGCGGCGTGGGAGACACTCATTTCGGCAAGGATTTCTACGGTTTCATCATTTAGAATTTGACCATCAGCCACAATGCCATCATGGCCGTAGGAAGAGTAGGGGTCCAATGCTACATCGGTCATAACCAACATGTCCGGACAGGCATTCTTTACCGTCTTAATCGCTAGTTGCATTAGTCCATTATCGTTTAAGGCCTCAGAACCAGCATTATCTTTTAGATTATCTGGCACCTTTACGAAAAGCAAAACGGCGCAGAGGCCCATGTTCCAAAGCTCCTTCACTTCTTTTTCTAAATTATCTAGACTTAAACGGTAATAATTAGGCATAGAGGCTATTTCCTCTTTCACACCTTTGCCCTCAACTACAAATAGGGGTACTAAAAAATCACTAGGTGTTATGATGGTTTCCCGGACTAAATGTCTAATGGCATCGGAATTTCTAAGTCTGCGGTTTCGAATGAGTGGGTACATGATGATAATTTATTAAATGCTGAATTAATAGTTTTTAAACAAGGCTATACAAATATAGGGGTAAGCCTTATAATTCTTTTTGATTGACGCTCATTTCTTAGTAGGCCTCATTATATTTCTTCTTCATTTTTGTAACAAATTCAATATCTTTCCTACCAATTATTTAATATTTAAACCAACTAAGCTCAAACATATGCTATCCATTTCAGACTTAAACAAGACCTATCCCAACGGGACGCAAGCATTAAACAACGTAAATCTTGAAATCGGCAAAGGGATGTTTGGGCTTTTGGGACCTAACGGTGCTGGAAAATCTACATTAATGCGCACAATCGCTACGCTACAAAATGCAGATACTGGTACTGTTGTTTTTGATGGCATCAATGTTTTTGATGCTCCAGACGAACTTCGAAAAATATTAGGGTATTTGCCACAGGATTTTGGCGTGTATCCTAAGGTTTCTGCTGAAATGATGCTCAATCATATTGCAAAAATAAAAGGAATACAAAATAAGGGTGACCGTGCTTCCTATGTTTCGGATCTATTGAACAAAGTAAACCTCTATAAATTTAGAAAACGAAATCTTGGGGATTACTCTGGGGGTATGCGACAACGCTTTGGCATTGCACAAGCTTTGATAGGCAATCCAAAGTTGATTATTGTAGACGAACCTACAGCTGGTTTAGATCCCTTAGAGCGCAATCGTTTTCATAATTTACTAAGTGAACTTGGCGAGGATGCCGTAGTGATTTTATCCACTCATATTGTAGATGATGTGGTGAATTTATGTACAAATATGGCGGTCTTTAACGAAGGTAGTGTAGTTGTACAAGGACATCCACAAGAGCTATCCAATACCTTGAACGGCAAAGTATACCGGAAAAAAATAAGGAAGGAAGATACAGAAAAATACCAATTGGAATACACGGTACTTTCCACATACCTGCGAAGCGGTAATTTTAATGTAAATGTATATAGTGATGCGCATCCCGGAGAAGGTTTTGAACCCGTGGCCAACGATTTGGAAGATTTTTATTTCTACAGTATTAATCAACCTCAAACTGTATAATTATGAAAGAATTATTTCTGTTTGAGTTGAACTACCGGTTGCGTAGGCCCGCTACCTATATTTATATTATTCTTATGTTTCTTCTTCCGTTTCTGTTGGCGGTATTCGATAAGTCTGTTACAGCTCAGTTTACAAATAGCCCCAATGCCATTATAGGCGTATTGGGAGGAATGAGCACCCTGTCTTTGTTTTTTTATGCGGCGGTTATGGGGGTTCCTGTTTTCCGGGACCAGGAACATGGAACGGCACAGACCTATTTCACGTACCCGGTTTCGGAGAAAAGCTATATTCTTGGACGTTTTTGGGGTAGTTTTTCATTAGTTACGATTATGAATATTAGTGCTGTCCTCGGCGCCATTATTGGGTATCAATTAGGAGGTTTTTTAGATAGGCCAGATTATGGCACCTATACTGATTTTAATTTCTGGTCCTATTTTTTACCGTTTGTGTACCTGCTTACGTTCAATGGATTTTTTATTGGAAGTCTCTTTTTTGGCTTAATGACTTTTTTTAAGCGCATGCCTATCCTATACTTAGGAGGTATCGTTATGCTCCTGGCTACGATTGTATCTGGTCAATTGGTTTCTAAATTGGATACGGAATGGCTAAGTATTTATGTTGATCCTTTTGGGGAAAGTGCCTATGGTTACTTGACAAAATACTCGAGTATTAGCGAATTGAATACTACGCAGCTAGCGCTTACAGGTAAATTTTTGGTCAATAGGCTATTATGGCTGGGCATTGGCATCGCTATTTTTTTTCTGACACTTTTTAAGTTTTCGTATAAAGGATTTTTAGCGTCCAAGAAGAAAACAGCGACTACAGAAGATGATACTGTGTTTGCGCCAAGTGGTATAACGACTATTGAACAGTCGTTTTCCAAAAAAGCACAACGAGAGAATTTATGGTCCCTAAGTAAAATTGAGTTTTTATCCATAGTTAAGGAATCTGTATTTGTAGTGCTTATTGTTATCGGTATTTTGATTGCCGGTTTCGTGGCCTACCAATCCAACCAGATATATGGTACACCTTCATTGCCGTTGACTCGGTATATGGTAGTTCAAATTTCTGCGGGTATTTCGCTGTTCTCCATTATTATTCTTATCATATATGCTGGTGAAGCAGTGCATAGAACACGAAAAAATAAGACTTTTGAGTTCTATGATGCATTACCAGTAAGTAATATCACCCTATATCTCTCAAAGATAGCGGCCCTAATAGGTGTCTCAATTTTATTAACATTACTCGGAATAGTAGTTGGCATACTATATCAGACGTTTAATGGCTATTTTAATTATGAATTAGGGATGTATTTTACGTATAATTTTGCTAAAATCTTCCCAGGCTATATTGCCACTTTGTTGCTCGCCTTTTTTATTCATGTACTCGTTAACAATAAGTTTTTAGGTCATTTTATTGTGGTGGCTATTTACATTGGAGTACCCTTGCTAATGACTTTGGCTTTTAAAACAAATAACCCACTTGTCGTTTTTGGCGGTGTCCCAGGTAGTTTTTTAAGTGATTTAAATGGATTTGGGCATTATCTATACGGTGAATTTTGGTTGAATCTCTATTGGATTTTGTTCACCTGTATTCTAGCGGTAATAGGTAAAATATTCTGGAATAGAGGTTTCTTTTCTTCGGCTAAGGAACGATTGAAACTAGCAGGACAACGATTGAATGGAAAAACAATAGGCTACACCCTCTTTTTTGTTTTAGCTTTTATCGCTGTAGGCGCCTACAGTTTTTATAATTTGAAGGTATTAAATCAACTGGAGGACGGGGATTATAGTGAAAAGGTATCGGCCGATTCCGAAAAGGCCTATGGTAAATATATTGACAAACCACACATACAAGTAATTGACTTAAAGGCACATATTGATATCTATCCCGAAGAACGAAAGGTTGATGCTAAAGGTGCTTTTATAGTGGTGAATCCGTCGGAACAACCCATAGATACTGTGCTTATGGAAATTAAGTTTCCTATTTCAGACACTAGAATTAGTACCGTAGTATATAATGGAACAGAAATACAACCCTTTCTAAGCGATACATTATACCGATTGTTTATTTATAAGTTACCCGAAGCTTTACAACCCAAGGACACGGCTAACTTGGTTATAGAAACAAAGGTACGTACCCATGGGTTCGCAATGGATACGGAGACAGCAGTGTTGGATAACGGTACTTTTTTCAGGGACGCAATTTTCCCTTCTTTTCATTATGATCGTGCACTTTCTGATAATGGGGTGCGTAAAAAGTATGACTTGGAGGAGTTAGATTTTCTATACCCACCAAGAACGGATACCATGGCGCTCAAGAAAAATCTTTTTAATGAGGATGCCAATTATATGAATTTTGAAGCTACAGTAAGTACAGTCAAAGGTCAAGTAGCTATTGCCCCGGGTATATTAACAAAGAAATGGGATGAAGGTGAGCGCAGTTATTTCAATTATAAACTAGAAGAAAAGTCTGATTACTTTTTCAATTTTGTCTCAGCAGCCTATGCTGTAAAAACAGATGAGTGGATTGCACCAAGTGGTAAAAAAGTGAACATTGAAATCTATCATTCACCCAAGCATAAAGAGAATCTTGCTTATTTTATTAAAGGAATTAAGATATCGTTGGATTACAATTCTAAAAACTACTTGGAATATCCGTACTCGGTTATTCGTATTATAGAATTCCCCGCACATTCTAATTTTGCACAATCCTTTGCAACAACGATTCCCTATTCAGAAGATTTTGGTTTCGTGGCAGATTTTGCAAAAGCTGAGGATTATAACTATGCATTTCGAGTTACTTCACATGAAGTGGCACATCAATGGTGGGGACATATTGTAACGCCAAGCAAAACTTCTGGAGCTAATATTATCTCGGAAACCTTAGCGGAATATGTATCGCTCATGACCATGAAACAAGAGTATGGTGAGAATGGTATTAAGGATTTTTTAAAGAATTCCCTGGATACCTACTTGTCTAGCAGACAATTTAGTTTTAAGCCAGAGCGCTCCTTGATTGATGTAGAGACCGGTCAGTATATTTGGTATGAGAAAGGCTCAATGATTATGTACGATTTACAAGATGTAATAGGTGAAGACGTTGTAAACGCTGGTCTTAGAAGTTTCATGGATGAATTTAAATATTTTGAAAAAGGACGTTATGCAAGTTCAGAAGATTTATATAACTCACTTTACGCGGTTACACCAGATTCCTTAAAATACAAGGTAGATGATGGTTTTAAAGAAATTGTACTTTATGAAAATAGAGTAATGGATGCTAAAACCGTAGCCTTGGATAACGGTACGTGGGAAACTACTTTTACGGTGAACGCTAAGAAGATTTACTACGACGATAAAGGCAAGGAAAAGTCTGTGGATGAGAAAAAAAATCTGATAGATGTTGGTCTTTTTGGAGAAGATGAAACCAATGATGATGGTATTACCGTTAAAAATCCTTTATACTTCGAATTAAAGTGGCTTTCAGTGGGCGATAATACATTTACTATAACGACCGATGAAAAGCCCTTAAAGGCAGGAATAGACCCCTACAATAAGTTAATAGATCGTAATTCTGACGATAATTTAAAGTCTATAGAGGAATAGCGTACAATTGATAATTGATAATCGTATGGCTAAGGGTAATTTAAAAAACCCTTGGCTATATCGTTAGCTCACCAATTAAATAGCATACTGCCTTTCCTGATATTTTAACTCGTTCTCCTAGATATTCACAGTTTAGATGCCCACCACGTTGGGAAAGCTGTTTTGCTGTTAGCTGTGTTTTTCCTAATTGGGCCGACCAATAAGGAGCAAGTGTCGTATGTGCAGAACCGGTCACAGGGTCTTCCGGAATACCACATTGCGGTGCGAAAAAACGAGATACGAAATCCACTTCTGTGCCTGGAGCTGTAACAATGACCCCACGACAATCCAATTGGTCTAAGAGATGAAAGTTAGGCGTAATATTTTCAATCGTTTCTTGGGTTTCGTAAATAAGCATCACATCTGTTTTTCCTTTAAAGGCCCTAATGGGATGTTTACCTATGGCTTTAGTAATATTTTCTTGGTTTTCTATGGGTATTAGATTGTCCGTTGGAAAGTCCAAGGTCATGCTTCCATCAGAGTTCTTGTCAACGAGTAGTTCTCCACTTCTTGAGGATACAAACCGTATGGTATTTTTTGTATACCCGTAGTACTGAAACAACGTAAACGCCGTGGCTAATGTTGCGTGACCGCAAAGGTCCACTTCCAATTCTGGAGTAAACCATCTGAGTTCATAGTAATCTTTGTTTGCAACAGCAAAGGCGGTTTCTGCCAAATTATTTTCCGCCGCTATTTTTTGCATCAATTCATCGGATAGCCACTTGTGTAAGATGCAGACTGCCGCAGGATTACCGCCAAAAACGGTATCCGTAAAAGCATCTATTTGGTATAGTTTCTGTTTCATCAATGCTGGATTGTATAGTTATTTCTGTTCTTTAGACTTGTCAAGGATTGCCTTCAAACGTTCCTTGCGCAATGTTGCTTCCTTTTTTAGCTTATTTTTCTTTCGGTCCATGAGCTTGGTATGTTTGGCTTTGTTGACCGTATTTTTAGCTTTTCCCTTTTTTGCCATGACTGCGTCCTATTATAGCCAGATTTTTGGCTGTTTCAAAACGTTTAGTAGTCGTTCTTCTTCACTTTCTTTTTCTGGTTGATGGTCATAGTGCCATTGTACATGAGGAGGCAGACTCATTAAAATACTTTCTATACGACCATTGGTCTTTAAACCAAATAAGGTGCCCTTGTCATGTACCAAATTGAACTCTACATATCTACCACGTCGTATCTCTTGCCAATCGCGTTGCGCCTTGCTATACGGTATATTTTTTCTTTTTTCGGCAATAGGAACATAGCTGGTTAAAAAACTGTTTCCAACTTCAGTTACGAAATTATACCAGTCGGTCATTTCCATTTCCTTGTTGGCTTTGCAATAATCAAAAAAAAGCCCTCCTATGCCTCTAGCCTCATTTCTATGGGTGTTCCAGAAGTATTCATCACATCGTTTTTTATATGTTGCGTAAAATTCGGGATGGTGTTTGTCGCAAGCTTCTTTGCAGGTTTTATGAAAATGAACGGCATCTTCGTCGAATAAATAATAAGGTGTAAGGTCTTGCCCACCGCCAAACCATTGGTCTACAATATTTCCTTCCTTGTCGTACATTTCAAAATACCGCCAATTCGCATGTACGGTGGGTACCATAGGATTCTTGGGATGGAGCACCAAACTCAATCCGCAGGCAAAAAAATCGGCATCTTCAACGCCAAAGTAGGCTTGCATGCTTTTAGGCAGTTCTCCGTGCACCCCAGAAATATTTACGCCACCTTTTTCGAACACATTTCCATTTTCTATAACACGTGTTCTTCCGCCACCGCCTTCGGGTCTTTCCCATAGGTCTTCTTTAAAGGTCGCTTTACCGTCTACTTCTTCTAGCTTTGAAGTAATCGTATCCTGTAGTTGTTGTATATAGGAGAAAAACGTGTCTTTCATCATTCAAATTTGTGATTATGAATACAGTACAAAATTAAGCTTTTAAAAAGAGTTAGCTAGGCTCGGTATTGGTCAAAAAAAAGCAGTACCCGAACGGATACTGCTTTGCCTTTTATAAAAAAATGCTATTATTTAAAGTCTCCCGCGTTCACCACTGACCATTTATCAAAAGGACGAACATATTTTTTAATAGCAGCATTCACTTCTGCTACGGTAAGTTGAGCCACTTTAGTTTCTAGCTCTTTATGAAAACTCATGTCCCTGTCATAAAATATGTTGTTATTGATAAGACTTGATAGTTCGTTATCCTGCGCTCTAGAAACACTCTGCCCCTGTGTCCAACCATTTACCGCATCGTCCAGTTCCTCTTGAGTGATACCATCTTTGATAAAACGTGCTATCTCTTCCTTAAAACCTTGTTGCACTTTGTCATAATTGGTTGGCGCATAAATAGCATAAAGATACATTTGAGAGTTCTGGTCATCTGAATCACTATCGGCTTGGAATCCAGCTCCAGCTCCATAACTTACGCCATCATTTTGTCGAAGTCTTACCGTTATTCTGGAATTTAACACACCGCCTCCTAATATCGTCGAAGCAATGTTCAATGCTGCATAGTCTTTGTGATATTCACTTATTTTTACATCCATGGAGCCAAAGGTCATTGCATTTTGCTTGTCTGGAGTTAGGACATTCTCGTTAATCGCTTTAACCGCTTTATGTGGGTCGCTCATTTTAGTGTAGGGATGATTGCTTTTAAAATCGGAAAATGCCGTTTCAATAAATTTGGATACTTTTTCTGTATCCATATTTCCAATACTCACCAGTATAGATTTGCCTAAACCATAAAATTCTTCGTAAAAAGTTTTGAGGTCTTCCACGGTCAAATTTTTGATGGCAGCTTCCTGCTCTGTAATACTCATGTTGTATAATGGGTGGCCTTTAGGATAAGAATTATTGATTTCCGCTAGCCGTTGTTGCGCTATAAACTGAGGTTCGGTTTTATTGCTTTCCAAGAAGGCCAGTTCTTCTGTTTTTAGCTTTTCTAATTCCGTAGCATCAAAAGAAGGATTTTTAAGTAGTTCGGCCATAAGTTCAAGTGCAGGCATTAAGTATTCCTCAGTAGATGAAATACTAGCGTAGATATTACCATTGGAGCCTCTAAAACCTATGGATGACTTTATCCTACTTAATTCATCCTCTATCTGTTGGCGGGTTTTGGTTGTAGTGCCTTTGTCTAGCATTTGTGCTGTAAACCTTGGAATTACGCCTTTATTCATTAGCGAGTTTACATCTCCGTTTCTTCCACTAAAGCTAAGTTTTACGGTGTTACCACGATTGTTCTTTTCAATATACCCATAGTCTACCCCATTGGCCAACGTTCCTTTCTTGGTTCTATTTTCAATAGCATCATAAGAAACATCAAATGCTTCTCCCGTGCTCATTGCCTCCCTACCTTTATAGTCTTTAACGAGTGCGTTAATATCTTCTGTATGCGGAATAGAAACCCTAACAGGCTCTTTGGTAGGATAAAAACGACCAGTCGTTCTGTTGGTAGGTATAAGGTATTTCTTCATTACCATATTGGCTTGTTCCAAGGTCACAGCTTCAATACGATCTCTGTGAAGAAAAGACAATCTCCAGTCACCGGCAGCTATAAACTCGCTCATATATGTGCCTAAATAGGCCGAATTTCTGTTGATTTGGTCAATTCCCTTTAATAAACTTGATTTCGCACGGTCCAATTCTTCTTGGGTAATAGGATTATCCTTAAGATTGTCCAAGGTGCTTTTTAAAATGCTTTGTACTTCATCTGCATTCTTATCCGAAGGAACATCTACATTGATATAGAAAAAGCCAGGTTCTTTTAAAAAGGGGGCGTAGGACCATAACGACGACGCCTTTTGTGACTCAACCAAGTCATTATACAATCTTCCAGATGGTTCATTGCTAAGTACATCTTTAATAAGGGTCATGGCAGCATAATCTGGACTAGAACCTGCAGGCGTATGATAGAGCGCACTTACTATTTGTAAATCACCTACACGACTAATAGCTACCCTTTTCTCACCGTCCTGTGCTGGTTCTTCGGTATGTGAATCTCTTAATGGTAGTGTAGGTTTGACTATTTTGCCGAATTTTGTTTCTATTAAGGCTAGCGTTTTGTCTTCTTCGAATTTTCCTGTTACCATTAACACGGCATTGTCCGGACGGTAGAATTTTTTGTAAAATGCCTTTAGGTTTTCAATTGGAACACGCTCAATATCTGAACGGTTTCCAATGGTAGAATTACCATAGTTGTGCCACATGTAGGCGCTATTAATAACCTTATCCATTAGAACTCCACTAGGGTCGTTCTCGCTGCTCTCAAATTCGTTTCTTACAACTGTGAATTCGGATTCCAAATCTTTTTTTGCAATATAGGAGTTGATCATACGATCTGCCTCCAAATCTAAGGCCCATTCCAGATTATCTTCTGTAGCATTAAATGTTTCGTAATAATTAGTGCGGTCGTAATAGGTGGTGCCATTTGGTCTTGCTCCACGCGAACTTAGTTCTTTTGGAATATCTGGGTGGTTAGGGGTTCCTTTAAAAACCATATGTTCCAATAGGTGGGCCATACCTTTTTCGCCATAGCCTTCATGACGAGAACCTACTAAATAAGTAATGTTTACTGTAATAGTCTGTGCGGAGTTGTCGGGGAATAATAATACTTTTAGACCGTTATCCATTTTGTATTCCGTGATACCTTCAACGGAAGCTACTTTTGTCATTTGGGCAGAAGCGAATCCCATACAAGCTACAAAGAGTATACTTGCTACATAGTGTTTTGTTTTCATGGTGTTATTTTAGTGAGTGCCAATATAGGAAATAAAATTTCTAAGATTTTCTTAAAATTTAGAGGGAATCGGTGCGGGTTTATGAGGTGATTGCCTTTACAGAAGGATATAGAAAGACCAAATTATCTGAAACTGAAGAAATAGCCTCTGGACTCTTAATTTGTATGGCGTCTTTCGTTTTATTCAGTAGTAGTTCAACAACGAAATTTATGTTTTTGGTACTATTTTGGATATACAGAGTTCTACCGATTTCGTTATTATGAAAATCCATAAGCCGAGGTAGTTCTCTATTTATAAAAGCATTCTCGTGCCAGTCGGTTATTGCCTTTGTCCATTTAAGGACTTTACACGGGTTAGTGCTCCATTTCGCGCAGGAATGGGCAATTAGATAATTCCAAAACGCATGTCTAAAGGCATTTGCAGGTGTGTTTCGATAATGCTCCCTATTGAAGTGCAATGTGGAAACGCGCATGCATTCTTTTGTGGCTAGAAGCGTGGGATATAGAAATAACGGATGTTTAATGCTAAGGTTTAAGATGCGCCAAAAACTACCAGTATTAATACGTCTTAAAGTATTCCAGATATTCATGTTACCTAACGGTATTTTTCATAAAGCTCCATATCTACAGAGCTCCCATTGAATCTAGTATGCGCGTTTGATAGTGTAGCCTGCCACGAAAAGCCTAATTTCTCTGCAATACGGGTACTTCCTATATTGTCCTTATGCGCAATGATTTGAAGTGTATGTAACCTAAGGTGAGTAAAGGCCCAAGGAATAATTTGATCCAGAAAACGCGTTGTGAGCCCCTTGCCTTCTTGTTCGTAGCCAATACAATATGCCAGTTCTCCCTGCTTCTCATTTTTCTGAAGTTCCTTAATATAGATTAACCCGATAATGGTTCTATGTTCCTGTTCTTTTATGGTGAATAGAAATTCTTCACCAGCACTAAATTGCCTAGCTTTCTCCTGAACGAACAATGTTGATAGGGTGGGGTTTAGGTTTTGTTTAAGTGTTCCAGGGAAATCGTTCTTGAAACGTTCACTATTGGCAGTCATGAAATCACATAATCGCCATGCATCCTTTTCTTGGATGGGAGAAATTTCGAAACCATCTAATTTGAATTCCATGAACATTATGTAAGGTATGACTACGCTCTCTTTAGGTTACAAAGGCCTGTATTCCTTTACGGCATCCACAAAGGCTTTAGCATTGTCCAAAGGTATATTCGGTAAAATACCATGGCCAAGATTTGCTACAAACCGGTCTTTTCCAAATTCATGAATCATTTGAGTGACCATCTTTTTGATATCTGCAGGGGGGGATAATAATCTAGATGGATCAAAATTACCTTGAAGCGTGATTTTTCCTCCGGAAAGATAGCGGGCATTTCTTGGGGAGCAGGTCCAATCTACACCCAAGGCACTTGCACCTGACTTGGCCATATCGCCTAAAGCGAACCAACAGCCTTTTCCGAAAACGATTACTGGGGCATCATCTTTTAAAGCATCAATAATCTGTTGTATGTATTGAAATGAAAATTCCTGATAATCGGTAGGAGAGAGCATTCCTCCCCACGAATCAAATACTTGTACTGCATTTACACCTGCTTTTACCTTGGCTTTTAAATAAGCGATGGTCGTATCTGTTATTTTCTGTAAAAGCTCATGCGCCACAACGGGTTGAGTAAAGCACAGCTCTTTGGCTTTGTCAAAATTCTTACTGCCTTGTCCTTGTACACAGTAACAAAGAATCGTCCAAGGAGAGCCTGCGAAACCAATAAGCGGGATGTCATCGTTCAATTTTTCTTTGGTCGCTTTTATAGCTTCCATTACATAGCCTAAGGCATCGTTCACATCGGGTACGATAACCGAGTCCAAGTCTTTTTGTGAGCGAATTGGGTTGGGTAGATACGGGCCAAAATTAGGCTTCATTTCCACCTCAATATTCATGGCTTGTGGAATCACTAAAATATCGGAGAATAGTATAGCGGCATCCATGCCATACCTTCTAATGGGCTGTACCGTAATTTCAGATGCCAATTCTGGAGTTTGACAGCGCGTAAAGAAATCATACTTCGCCTTTATTTCCATGAATTCTGGCAAATAGCGTCCCGCTTGGCGCATCATCCAAACTGGAGGTCTTTCAACAGTTTCTCCTTTTAGTGCTCTTAGGAATAAATCGTTTTTAATCATAATATTTTCATATTTCCCCTACTATGGCGGGTTAGGAGACTTTATAATCTTCGTTTACTAAATCTATGACACTTTCTACATCGGGAATCTTTGCGACTTTAACATTGGCAAAGAATTTTCTTGCCGCTGTTGCGGTAGTTTCCCCTATACAGTAAGCGATTTTATTAGGGGTATTGTTCTGTACATAACTTTCAACGCCAGAGGGACTGAAAAATAGCACGCCTTCCACAGCATCATCTATTTTTTGGCCAGACAATTTGGTTTTATAGGTCTCTACGCTATGTACCGTAATGTGTGCATCGCTTAATGTTTTTGGAATTTCGTCCATACTTAGGTTTCCGCAGAAGTGCGTAGCCTCGGTACCTTCTACATATTCGACTAAATAATTGGCTAAAGCTTCCGCATGATTTTCATAATGAGCTACTTTGCCTATTTTTTTCTGTATGACCCGTCTTGTTTTCCTTCCTACACAATAGATGTTCTCAAAATCAAGTTCATCCGCACTCACATTGGTCAATAGCCCTTCAACCGCGTTTTTGCTCGTGAAAATGGCGTTTTTAACTTTCTTATTGAGTACTAAGGGAGATATCCTGTTCGGACTTATCTTAATGAAATCCTCCGAGTCTACCCTAATGCTATCCTCAAAGCGCTGCAACTGGGCATTTGTAAGTTTTTTTGTTGAAAAGACCTGAGTTTTTAGCGCGTTGTACGATAACTCGTTCATGAGGCGTTTTCCACCTCGGCTAAGAATGCTCTTTGCACAATCTATCCCTAAGTTCTGATGTTTACCTAGGGGAGCGGTTAGGGCCGCTTCTAATTTTTTGGAACCATCTACTGTTAATAATACACCTTTTAGATTTACTATGTTATCGTTGTCAATATAAGCCAAAGCTCCTATGGGTGCCGAGCAACCTCCTTCTAATTCTCTAAGAAATTCACGCTCCAAACCTGTACAGATATCTGTTTCTTCGTGGTTCAGTTGGGAGCAGATTTCACATAATTCTGGATCGTTTTCCATGGCTACGACCATAATAGCACCTTGTGCAGGCGCAGGGAGCATCCATGTAAGTCCCAGTGTGTTTTCTGGTTCCAGGCCAATACGTTCCAGACCGGCGGCAGCAAAGATGGCTGCGTTCCAATCATTGTTGTTCAATTTCTCCAGTCTACTATTTACGTTTCCTCTAAGGTCCACTACAGTATGTGTTGGATAACGATTAAGCCATTGCGCCTTTCTTCTTAGGCTGCCCGTGGCTATAACGCCTTCACGCTGACCTAGAAATTCCTCATTGCCTTTAAAAGCCAAGATGTCCAAGTAATTAGCCCGTTTTAGTACCGCGGCTTGTACAATTCCTTTTGGCAAGGCGGTGGGAACGTCTTTCATGGAATGCACGGCAATATCCACATCGCCATTAAGCATGGCAACATCTAATGTTTTTGTAAAAATACCTGTGATTCCTAGCTCATAAAGTGGTTTGTCCAAGATAAGGTCGCCTGTGGATTTTACTTTTACGATTTGGACCTTGTGCCCCAGAGCTTTTAATTGATCTTTAACTTCGTTTGCCTGCCATAGGGCTAATTCACTTTCACGCGTACCTATTCTTATGGTTCTACTCATTTGTGATCCAGTTCTATTTGAAATACTTTTTGAATAAATTCTAAACTGGAGTTGGAATCCACGCTATCGTCCTTAAGATGATTGGCAAACTGTTTAGTTATTTTTTGAATGATACGATCAGAGATAATTTCTGCATGCTCGGCATCGAAACCTGTTGTTTTTTTAGATTGATAATCAAGCTCTTCCACCTTCATGGTATTTAGCTTCATTTTCAATGCCTTTATAACCGGTGCGAATTTTCGGGTTTCTAACCATTGTGTAAAATCTACCCGTGCCTCTGCTATAATCGTTTCCGCCTGTGGGATGAATTGTTTTCTTCGTTCCAAGGTTTCATCTGTCATTTGAGAAAGCTGATCTAGATAAACCACCGTTACATTTTCTAATTCAGTAACAGCTTCATGAACGTTTTTAGGAACAGATAAATCTAGGATAAGTAGCGGTTTTTTAGTGTGTATAAGTTCTTTTGTTACCGTTGGTTTAAGTGCCCCGGTAGCAACAACCAAAATATCCGATTTTCTAATTTCTGCCTGTAAATCTCCGTAATCCTTAACAGTAAGATTAAACTTTCCTCCAACTTGTTCCGCCTTCTCCTTGGTGCGATTAATTAGGGTAATATGTGGATTTTTGGTATGTTTTATAAGATTTTCACAGGTGTTCCGTCCAATTTTTCCAGTGCCGAACAGTAATATGTTTTTCTCTCCAATGTCTTGTACGTTTTTTAAAATGTACTGCACAGAGGCAAAAGCTACTGAAGTTGCTCCAGAAGAAATTTCTGTCTCGTTCTTTATACGTTTACTGGCTTGTATGATCGCGTTACACAAGCGTTCTAAAAATGGATTGGCAATACCTAATTTTTTAGAGCGGTTAAAACTTTGTTTTAACTGACTAATAATTTCAAAATCCCCTAATATCTGACTATCCAATCCGGTGCCTACGCGGAATAGGTGCCCTATAGCTTCATTGTTCTTATATACATAAGCAACTTCTTGAAACTCCTCTACACTGCCGTTGGAATGCTCACAAAGTAATTTGATAAGTTGATAGGGGTGTTGCGCAAAGCCATGTAATTCGGTACGATTACAAGTGGAGGTAACTAAAAGGCCATCTACGCCCAACGCTTTCGCGTTTACAAGCAAAGTATCTATGGAAGAATCATCTAAACTGAATTTTCCACGTACCACCTCATCTGCCTTTTTGTAGTTAAGGCCAATGGTGTAAAAGGAGTTGTGTTTGGAAATATGATAGTCCTTCATAAAGTTTGACAAAAATAGCAGCAAGCGTTTTATAAAAGTAACGCTAGAGGAACAATTAATATCGATTGAAGTGTTTTTAGATGTAATTCATTAGTTTTGGGTTAAAATACCCTATTTTTATAGGGAATAATAGCGTTTTTTTACATATTATTTAGAAAGAATCTAAATAGAATTAATATTATAGACGTAGGAATGAAACTAAAAAATGTCGCTACAGGTTCATTTGAGGAAATTTTGATTGATGATGGGTTTTATGTACTTAAAATTCAGAACGATACGGTAATGGATACCCGGACAAAAAGAGATATTAATAAACGCTATATTCAATTTCATTTTTGTTTGAAAGGCAGTGGAAAGTTCTTGTTCAACGATGGAAATTATGCGCTGGACGTTTCTGAGGAAAATTCCTTATTGCTTTATAACACCAAACAAGATTTACCTCTGGACCTTTCCCTTACCCCAGGTTCTTGGATGGTCTCTGTTGTGATGACCATCCGTAAGTTTCATTCGCTATTTTCCGATGAAGCCAGTTATATTCCTTTTTTGAATGCAGAGAACAAGGAAAAAAAATATTATGCACAAGAGGCTGTTTCTCCAGCGATTGCTGTGGTTTTGAGCCAATTGATTAATTATAACCTGCATCCAACAGTAAAAAAACTGTATACGAAAGGAAAAGTATACGAGCTTATTTCGCTGTATTTTAATAAAAGTACGGATGCAGATTTGGAGCAATGTCCCTTTTTGGTAGATGAGGACAATGTAAAACGGATACGGCGTGCAAAGGAATTAATTATCGCCAACATGGCAGAACCGCCTACGCTAAATGAATTGGCAAAGGAAGTAGGTTTAAGTTTAAAGCGCTTAAAAGAGGGTTTTAAGCAGATTTATGGGGATTCGGTCTATAGCTTTCTGTTTGACTATAAAATGGAATATGCCCGTCGATTATTAGATTCCGGACAATACAATGTAAACGAGATAGGGCTACGGATAGGATATAGTACATCGAGCCATTTTATTGCCGCTTTTAGAAAGAAGTATGGAACAACGCCTAAGAAATATATGCAGGAGTTGACACAGTAGGACGGTCTTTACGTTGATAACTTGGCTTATGGCTGCACTGGCCTCGCCACTACTATTCCAATATTCTTTTTTACACCTTTTAAATATTCTGATAGTGGCTTTTTGGTCACCTCAACCTGCATAGAACCTGTAGATGCGTGGAGCAGATGTATACGTCCATCGGTTTCTCTTGTAGCTATTCCAGTATGCGTTACGTCCAAACCATTTATTGATGTTGCCAAGGCTATGATATCTCCGGTTTGTATCAAATGTTCATTGGATTCTATCTGGTCTTGCGGTAGGTAGCAAAAGGGGTTTTTGGCCAATTCCTTTTCGGTTACTAGAATTTTTTCAAAGTTTTTGTCATCCTTCAAAAATGGATAGAGTTCACGATGTGTACCCATAAAATTAATTTCTTTTTCAATGGGAATACCGCCAATTTCAGCAGTAATATCTTTTATCAAACCTTTTTGTTCGTTGTTGCGTATCCACTCGGTAAAATAATGTAGTCGAGAACCGTAGCCGTCCAATTTCCCGTCTTTATAGCGAATCTTTTCTAGAATGTCTGTAAAAGAATTAAAGTCAGAATCATTATTTTTTAGGAGTGTGCTAAAAGCTAGTACATTTTCTACATAGGTAGTGCAATCCAAACCTTGTAAGTTTACAACTAGGGATTCTACTGCCCCAATTTCAAGGGTTTTGGCGACATAGGGAATACCCTTAAACGTCTTTCCGACAGCGACGACTGTCTCGCCAAAATCAGCTGCTGACAAACCCTCTATTTCTATGGTTTTAGCATCAAAGGCTTTCTTGTCTTTTGGCGAACAGGTGATTTGTTGCGCAAAGCTTGTAAAAATTGAAAGAAGAAAACAGACAAGTATACAAAAGCGTTTCATCATGTTCAGTTTAGTCAATAAAGATAAATGATTTATTTGCCATCCGTATCTGAGTTTGTTAGCATTACCCTATTATGTGCAATACTATCAGGATAGTTTTCCTGCAGATACGTGATAAGTTTCTCTCTAACCAGTACTCTTAGATCCCAAGCATCGGAAGCATCCTTTGCGCTCACCATGGCACGCACTTCTACAAAACCAGCTTTGCTATCCGTTATTTGGATATTGTTGGCTTCACCGTCCCATAAATCCGTACTGGCTAAAATAGAGCTTAGTTCAGTACGTAACTCATCAAACGGTACCCTGTAATCCATATGTAAAAAAACCGTACCTAAGATATCTGAAGAACTCTTGGTCCAGTTCTGGAAGGGCTTTTCAATAAAATAAGGAGTGGGCAAAATTAGTCTTCTTTTATCCCATATTTTCACTACAACATAGGTCAAAGCAATTTCTTCTATGCGTCCCCATTCTCCCTCTACAATTACTACATCATCTATTTTTATAGGTTGAGCGATAGCAATTTGAATACCGGCCAATATGGTGCCTATCAGTTTTTGGGCGGAAAAACCAATGATTATTCCTGCAACTCCTGCAGATGCGAATACACTTATGCCAATTTCCCGGATTTCATCAAAGGTCATAAGCGCCAAACCAATTGCGAAAATGATAACGATGAAAATTATAATCCGTTCCAGAATGTTGAATTGTGTGTAAACTTTACGTGCTCTTATATTATTAACCTCGTTAATGTTGTAGTTGTTAATAACGATTCGTTTTATCACTTTGAGCACCACTAAAATGAACCATGTCATGGAGCATATAAAAAACAGCGTACTTGCTTTCTTAAAAAGATATGCTTCGTTTCCAAGTCCTAATACCGTTCGTAAGGACTCCATTCGTATCACAATTGAAACGAAAATAAAAAAAATAGGTAGTGCTAACTTTTTCATTACATCTTTAGGAAGCATGTATTTAGGATCCTTTCCTAGTTTTCGTAGTACAAGTAAAACGGTCCAATACAGGACTAAGAATACAATAAAAGCTATAAAAAGGGCGAGTACCGATTTATTCGAAAAATGACTAAAAAAACTATCCATACACGTTAAGTTAGGCTGTTATGATACTGAAAAGAATTGTAATTTTTGATGAATATTGATACTTCTTATATCGTAATCAACAAAAGTAAGGAGTCTACCACTGGTTAGAATAGGATGCATAGCTTATTTTTGCATTAAAAGTAAACACGCTATGAAGGGAATTTTATTAGTTAATCTGGGTTCTCCGGACAGCCCCACGGCTAAAGATGTGAAGCCTTATTTGGACGAATTTTTAATGGATGAAAGGGTAATCGATGCTCCTAAGTGGTTACGGGCCATTTTAGTCAAGGGTATTATTTTACAAACCCGACCTAAAAAATCGGCCAAGGCTTATGCTAAGATATGGTGGGAAGAAGGTTCCCCATTAATCATACTTTCCGAAAAATTCACCAAAAAACTTAAAAAGCAAACTAAAATGCCTGTAGCCTTAGGCATGCGCTACGGAAGTATGTCCATAAAAACCGCACTTAAAGAACTGGAAGACCAAGGGGTTGACGATGTACTTTTGGTACCGCTATACCCGCATTATGCGATGTCTTCGTATGAAACTGTAGTCGTGAAGACATTGGAAGAACAGCAGAAGGGGTTTCCGAAAATGAAGGTTACTACCCTACCTGCTTTTTATAAGCACCCCGAGTATATAAAGGCGCTTTCGGAAAGTATTAAAGATGGATTAAAGGATTTTGATTATGATCACATCTTATTCTCCTATCATGGTATCCCCGAACGTCATATCAGAAAAAGTGATCCTACGAAATTTCATTGTAAGATAGATGGGAGTTGTTGCAAAATAAATTCGGTAGCGCACAACACCTGTTACAGGCATCAAGTGTATGATACGACTGAAATGGTAAAGGCCTACCTAGGTTTGCCGGAAGAACAGGTAAGTTCTTCTTTCCAGTCCAGATTGGCTGGCGACCCTTGGTTAAAACCCTACACCGATTACGAATTTGAGCGCTTGGCTAAAGAAGGAGTTAAGAACTTAGCAGTAATTACACCGGCATTTGTAAGCGACTGCTTAGAAACTTTGGAGGAAATTGCCATGGAGGGTAAAGAAGAATTCGAAGAAGCGGGGGGTGAGCATTACAAACATATACCCTGCTTAAACGATAATGATGCATGGGTGAGCGTTATGGCAAAATGGGTAAACGATTGGGAGCAGACAGGAAAGCTTGATGCCGTGCCTTGCGACTACTAATGAATTGGTTGACATGACCTCATCCCAATTACTGTCATAACCCCTTTTGTGCTTTAAGACCATAAGCCCATACGAAAGTGTATGGCGTTATGGCTTCTTGCCATGAAAATTAATATAAGTTTTTCGCTATGGCCAAAGTAGTATCGGAACAATTAGGTTCAGAGCCGATAGCTAAACTGTTGGTTAAACAAGCAGTACCCGCAAGTATTGGAATACTAGTAATGTCCTTAAATATACTGGTCGATTCTATTTTTGTTGGTAACTGGATAGGATCTATTGCCATTGCCGCAATAAATGTGGTGCTGCCGGTCTCTTTTTTTATTGGGGCACTTGGCATGGCCATAGGAATAGGTGGTGCGAGCGTACTTTCTAGGGCTCTTGGTGCGGATAAGAAAGAAAAAGCCCTTAAAACCTTCGGAAATCAGATAACCCTAACCATCTTGGTAACGGTATCCATGGTGCTGCTGGGACTGTTCTATGCAGATAGTCTCATTCCTGCTTTTGGTGGTAAGGGTGCTATTTTTGATTATGCTAAAATCTATTATGTTATTGTGCTCTACGGTGTTCCGTTTTTGGCCTTGAGCATGATGGGGAATGCAGTCATACGCGCCGAAGGCAAGCCTAAGTTTGCCATGGTAGCCATGATCATTCCTTCAGTGGCCAATCTTTTCATGGATTATGTCTTTATCTATATTTTTGATTGGGGTATGCACGGTGCCGCTTGGGCCACTACTTTTGCCTATATTTTCTCCTTCAGTTATATCCTATATTTTTTCCTATCCAAAAACTCAGAACTAAAAATCAGTTTTGCTCATTTTGGTTTGGATAAAGGTATTTTAAAGGAAATAAGCGCCTTGGGTTTTGTAACCTTATCGCGTCAAGCAGTGGTCAGTATTATTTACTTACTATTAAATAATATTTTGTTCAATCTTGGTGGAGAAGCATCCGTAACGGTATATGCCATTATTGGTCGTATGCTCATGTTCGCTTTGTTTCCTGTGTTCGGTATCACCCAAGGCTTTTTGCCCATAGCAGGATATAATTATGGTGCGCAAAAGTACGATCGTGTAAAAAAATCAATAGCTATTGCCATAAAATATGCCTCCTTGCTGGCAACTGTGGTCTTTATTGGCTTGTTTCTGTTTCCAACAGAAATCGCTTCTCTTTTTCTAGGGAAACCCGATAACGCCACAGTACAAGAGCTCGCCATAAATACCTATGTCTTGGAACACATGCCTAATGCCATGCGTTGGGTATTTGCAGCGACACCCATTATAGCGCTACAACTTATTGGAGCCGCCTATTTTCAAGCCATTGGCAAAGTAGTGCCTGCATTGCTGCTGGCATTGAGCAGACAGGGTTTCTTTTTAATTCCCTTAGTGTTGGTATTACCAGAGTTTTTCGGCGAACTCGGGGTATGGATTTCCTTTCCCATTTCAGATGTTTTGGCCACCTTGGTAACGGGATTCTTTTTGAGAAAAGAGGTAAAGAAAAACCTTAGTGGTTAATAAGTGTCCTAGGAACAAAAGTATTTTTTCATGGCAGCTATCTTGGGTAATCATATCTGCGATAGTGACTTTTTGGTAAAGTTGGTGTCTTAACAGATACTAACCCTTTTTTTAAATGGAAATACTAATCATTGTCCTCCTTTTTATTACGTTCGCTTTGTTACTATACAGTATAAGAGAGTATTTTAAAACTAAAAGGAAGTACGATGCTTTTATGAAGGAAAAAGAAGATAAGGAAACTTCCTAAAATTCATTACTACTATTGATCTTGATTTTCATTACTTTTAAGGTTGACTAATTACAATACTTAAAAAAATGAAAACCTATTACACTTGGGCAAGTATGCTTTTACTTGCTGTATTCTTCATCCCTAATTCTTTTCAGGCTCAGCGGAAAAATAAAGCGAATCAAACTACTGTTTCGTATCCGGAGGAATTGTATTCCAGCATGGAGTACCGTTCTATTGGACCTC